>CACZAH010000021.1:0-24678 GCA_902779035.1 uncultured Erysipelotrichaceae bacterium
CTTATCATTTTTCTTGTTATTCTCATTATTACAACCTCTTTCTATTGTAATAATCATATCATAAAATCATTGCGAAGAAAATTTATTCTATTTTACTGCGATAAAACTATAACATTTGAATATTCAAAGAAAACAGATTATAATTATACTGTAAACTATTTAGAACAAGGTACAAATGAAGTATTACATGCTGCAAAGCCAGTAGCTAATAAAACATATAAAGAGTCTATTACTGAGACTGCTGAAGTAATATCTGGATATAATGTAGTAGGTAATAGTACTCAAGAATTTGTTCTTGATGAATATAATAAAGAGATTAACTTCTATTATACAAAGAAAAATGATCTTGTATATACAGTAGAATATTATAAAGATGAAGTTCTAAATGATATTGCTCATTATATTAATAGTAAGGAATATGGTAATAAGACATATAAGGATACTATTACATCTGATATGATTGATGTAAATATGTTTAAACCAACATTTGGATATCAAGATGGTGTTATAGAGACTACAATGCCATATGAAATAATTGATGGAAGAAATGTAATTCAAGTATTATATAATAAGAGAAATGATTTACAATATACTGTTAAATATGTAGATAGTGTAACTAAAGAAGAAATTATTAACTCAGAATTAAGAGAAAATAAAACATATTTAGAGACATATGAAGAAACTGCTAAAGATGCTCCTAATGGATATAATGCAGCAGATGAGGCAACTAAATCAATTACTCTTACAGATGATGATATGACTTTAGTATTTGAATATACAAAGAAGAACGATTTCAATTATATTGTAAAATATATTGATAAAGATACTAAAGAAGAGATTGCAGATAGAAAGACTCAAGGTAATGTTACTTATAATAGTGAGATTACTGAAACAGCAAAAGAAATTACAGGATATAATCTAGAAGGAAATAATACTCAAACATTTAATGTAGATGAGTATGATAAGACTATAACATTTGAGTATTCTATCAAGACTGATTTATCATATACAGTTAATTATTATACTAAAGATAATAATAAATACTTAGGATATATGAATGTTAGTGGTATTACATATAAAACATTAATTGATATTGATGATATAGATGTAAACTTAAAAAGACCTAGTGGTTATAAAGATGGTGTTGTTGCAACTGAATTACCTTATATGATTATTGATGGAGAAAACATTATTGATGTGTTCTATAGTATTAAAGATGACTTAACATACAGAGTAGAATACTATTATGATGGTGTTATTGATGATAGTAAAACTGAAGAATATGAAAATATTGTATATGGTACTGTTATCAATGAATATCCTGAAAAAGTAGTTGATGGATACAAATTTGATAAGGATTCTGGAAAACTTGTTGTGACAGATGATAAAGATAATGTTATTAAAGTTTACTATACTAAGATAGAAGAAGAGGTAAGTGCTCCAAATACTGGAGTAGATACTAAAGAGTATTTATTCTTAATCTTAGGTATGTTACCACTTGGTTTATTATCTATAAAAAGAGAGCTTGATAAAGTATCCATTATGAAATAAGCATGAATAATGCTTTTTTCTTTTTAAAATAAATGATATAATTAGTTAGGAGTGATTATATGATTACAATAAAAAGTAATAGAGAAATTGAACTAATGAAAAAAGCAGGGTATCTTGTTTCTTTAACGCATCAGTATCTGTGCCCATTTATTAAAGAAGGAATAACTACTAAGGAACTTGATAGAATTGCAGAAGAATTTATTATAAGAAATGGTGGAGTTCCTACTTGTAAAGGTTATGAAGGCTATCCTGCAACGCTTTGTACTAGTGTGAATGATACTGTAGTGCATGGTATACCTAATAATTATAAATTAAAAGATGGTGATATCATTACAATAGATATGGTTATAGGGTATAAAGGATATCAAGGTGATGCAGCTTGGACTTATAAAGTAGGGAATATTAGTGATGAAAAAGCATATCTTATGGAACATACTGAAAAAGCCCTATACGAGGGTATAAAAGAAGTTAGACCGGGTGCTCATATTGGTGATATATCCGCTTCTATAGAAGAATATGCTAAAATGCATAACTTAGGTGTTGTAAAAGAATTATGTGGACATGGAATAGGTACTAATATGCATGAAGACCCTGAAGTACCTAATTATGGTAAAAGAGGAACTGGACCAAGGCTTAAAGAAGGTATGGTTATATGTATTGAGCCAATGCTTACATTTGGGGATGAAGATATATATATAATGGATGATGATTGGACTGTTAATACTCAGGACGAGTCACCAGCAGCTCATTATGAACACACGGTATTAGTTACTCATGATGGATATGAGATTCTAACGCCTAGATTGGATGAAATATGAAAAGAGTATTAATAATATGTTTATGTTTATTATTTTGTGCATGTGGTAGTAAGAAGAATGTTGAAGTTAAAAAGAATGATAATACTAAAAAAGTAGAAGAGATTAAAGAAGTATATCAAGACAATAACAATACAATTGTTGGACTATATAAAGAAAAAGGTTCAAGGTTAGAGTTAGTTACTGATTATAGTACTCAAATATCATCTAGTAAAGATATAGATGTTTATCAAATATATTTTTCTAATGAAAGTACAATTAACTTAGATAGTAAGTTTGGTGAGGATTATTATAATAAACTTAATAGTTTAGATAATTCTAATATTAAAGTAGGTTTTAATATTAAGTATAGCCTAAATAATGGAGAAGTTATTAATCAAACAGTATTAAGACCTAGTGATACTATACAAAATGAGTATATATTCTTGTATCTTTATGATGATTATAAGAATCGTAATTCTAATTTTTATTCTCATATAGAAGATACTGAGTATGATGATACAACACTATTTACTTCAGTTAAGGTGTTTGCTAATAGGATAGATAATTTATCATCAAATATAGAGTTTACAGTATTTACTTACGATACAGATGATGATTTCGATTCAGAAGGTAATTATAGGGGAACAAGTAAATATACAATAAATATAAGTAATAATTAGGAGTTTTATGGAAAGTGTTGATAAAGAATTAATAGGGTATTATACTTATGATGTTTTAAAGGAAATGAATGAATCGAGTAGAATACATTTATTTAATCCACTTACAGATGACGCAATAAAGTATTTTAAAATATTAAAAGGTGGTACTGTTTGCTTTGATTATAAAGATTATACTAATATATTTGATAGTATAGAGAAGTTAGAGAGTATTAATCTTAATTTTAAATATTATGTTAAGGTTAACAATGATGATAAGAAATTATTTAATCAAGAATTATTTAGTCATAATAATATATCCAATAAAATAGAAGTAAATTATGAATTAGTAGATATGAGTATTAGTGATTATTTAAATCATGAAAAGTATTTATATGAACTTATTAAACCTGCCATTAATCTATCGCCTTATGAAAAATTTTTATACGCATATAATATTACTAAACATTATAAAAAGTATAATGATGTTGATGGAAATGATGATATATTTAAGTCAAGAAAACTATATGAAATTATAGATAATGATGAATATATGGTATGTGTTGGATATGCTAATCTACTTGTTGATTTACTCACTAAACTTGGAATAGAGTCAACTACATATGGTGTTGGTGTTGATGTTGGGTTTGATGCTGTTGATGTAATGTCAGAATATAGTGGTGAAGCTATGTCTAAATATGGTGGCCATTCAAGAGTAATAGTTAATTTAGTTGATCCTAAATATGGTATTAATGGAATATATCAGTCTGACCCTACTTGGGATAATGTAATAGGTGAGGATTCTTATATATATTCAACTATGACATTTGATGAGGCGCATCTAGCTAAAAGATATTTATATCAAGATAAATCTGAATATGGTTTGTTATCATCTACCTCTTTAGAAGAGTTTTATAATAATGTAAATACATATATGGATAGTTTTATATATAATAATACATTAGCTATCAAGTTTACAGAAGAAAAAGCAAGACTTAGAGTAGCAAGTGATTTGTTAGATATAATAAAGAAGTTAGATAGCAATTTTTATAATGAATTAGTAACTAAATATCCTGATATAGATAAAAAAGATATTGTTGTAATTACTAAGAACTATTCTGACTTTTTGTACGATGTAGGTGAGTATATTGTATCTAAAGTAAATAATCCAATTAAGTTAGAGCAAATAAAACCTTGTATAACTTTACTTTATAGTAAGTTTTATGGATTAAGTGATGAAGATACTAAAAAAGAAGTAGATAGAACACTTGGTTTTAATAAGAAAAGAATGAGTAAATGTTTTCCTAAAACATATAAGATTAATCCAGATGGAAGTGAAGAAGAATATAGTTATTTAGATAATAAGTTTGAGGAGAATAGTGATAATATAGCTAGTATAAAATAGATGGTGATATTATGTTAGGTGCAATTATAGGTGATATTGCAGGTTCATACTTAGAAGTATTAGAAGTTATTGATAAGAAGCAAAAAGGTATTAGAGATTATAAAGATAGAATTAAAATACTTGATAATAATACTTCGTTATTTAATGATGAGTGTTCAGTTACAGATGATTCTATACTTACAATAGCTATTATGGATGCAATACTTAATAATAAAGATTATGGTACTTGCCTTAAAGAATATGGTTTAAAGGAAATAAATCTAGGGTTAGACAGATATGGAAGAAGTAGATTTGGCCCTGGTTTTATGAGTTGGCTACAAGGTAATTCTAAAGGAGATAGTTATGGTAATGGATGTGCAATGAGAATAGCTCCAGTTGGTTACTTATTTGATACATTAGAGGATGTAAAACGTGAAAGTTATCTTGCTACAATTCCAACACATAATAATCCAGATAGTATTAAATGTGCAGAAGCAGTTGCTACTTCAATATTCTTTCTAAGACATGGTATGTCTAAGGTGGAATTAATAGAGTATATTACGAGATATTATTTTAAATTAGATTATGATTTAGAAGATTTAAGACATAATTATATATTCACATCTAAGGCAATTGATTCAGTGCCTCAAGCTATATTTTGCTTTTTAAAATCTTATTCATTTGAAAGTGCTATTAGAACTGCACTGTCAATTGGAGGAGATACGGATACTATAGCTTGTATTACGGGAAGTATAGCAGAAGCATATTATGGTATTCCAAATGAAATAATAGAGGATGTTAACAAATATATTCCAGATTATATGAAAGATATATTAAGTAAATATTATGATAAGGAGAAGTGTTTATGCAAGAAGTAATTAAAATATTGACTGAAAAGAATAAAACAATAGCTACTATGGAATCATGTACAGGTGGAGGAGTTGTTAATGCTATTACTAATATTGAAGGCGCTAGTGATGTACTCAAGTTTTCTGCAGTAACTTATTCTAATGAATATAAAATAAAGTTAGGAGTAAGTAGTGATACTATAGATAAATATAGTGTATATAGTGTGGAAGTAGCTAGGGAGATGGCACTAAATATTAGTAAGTTTGCCGAGTCAAATTATGGAATAGGTATTACAGGCAAGTTAAATAGAGTTGATAAGAATAATCCTTATGGTAGTGATAATACTACCTTTGTATCTATTTATGATAAAGATAATGATGAATATTTAGAATTTAAAATAGAAGCAACTAAATCAACTAGAGCACTTAATAAAGAATCAATAATTAATAAAATAATTGATAAAATGCTTGAGGTAATTAATGACTGATATTAAAGATATTATATTAGGTACAGGTAATTATAGTAATGTAAAAAGTGGTAATACTGTTTCTATTACAGGAGATGGAGGTAATGCCTGGAAATATTATGGCCCTGCTTATAAAAAGCTTGCTCCTCGTCTTAAAACATATTTAAATTATGCAAATAAGTATCAAGAATTACTTGAAATCAATGATATAAATGAGTATAAACGTTTTAGAAAAGAAATAGAAGATGAATATATAAAAAGTTATTATGAAACAAGATTAAAAGGATTAGATGTGTATCAATTACTTGGTACTTTATATAATATGTTTGGTAGCAATATAATTCTATTGTGTCATGAAGATATAACTGAATTTTGTCATAGAAGACTAGTAGCAGACTATATAGAACTTAAAACAGGAATATATATACCTGAGATTAGCATCGAAGATAGTAAAGTAAAAAAATTACAACCAATAAGATATAAAAATAGATTAAAAGGTTTAGGTGGGGTATGATTAAGAATTTTGTATTACATTTTAATTTAGTAAATGAGCATAGATTTAAAGTGTTTAAGTTATGTGTTAAAGCAGGTATTCCTTATAGAGGATTAGTTCATGACTTATCTAAATACTTACCAGTTGAGTTTATTGAAAGTGCGAAGTACTATCGTGGTGATGAAAGTCCAATTATTAATTGTAAAAAAGATTTAGGCTATTCTAAAGCATGGCTACACCATAAAAGTCATAATAAACATCATTTCGATTACTGGTACGATTTGCTTGATAAAAAAGGAGCGCTTATACCTTATAAATATACAGTAGAAATGATATGCGATAATATAGCTGCAGGTCAAACTTATAAGAAAGATAAATGGACTGTCTCTGAACCGCTTGAATATTACTTAAATAGTGGTAAAAGTGAGTTCATAAATCCTAAAATTGATAAAGTATTAATAGATACATATACAGCTATTGCTGAAAACGGGATAGATGCAACAATTAACCCTAAAACATTAAAGAAAATATACAATAGAAATGTAGATGATTAGGTGATAAAAAGATTAAACAGCTTAGAATGAGTACTTATAATTTTTCATCTAAGATAAATGAAAAATTGCTATTAAATTAAATTTAATGTATAATTATTTTTAGGAAATTATGAAGTAGTAGCAATTGATATGATGAGAACAGTCGATGAATAGGGCCATCTAGATTGTTAGATATTGAGTAATAGTGAATATAGAAAAAGAGATTAATGAGATAAAGAAACGAAATAAAGTGGTTGAATTTGATAAGAAATGGGAAATTAGTATTATAAGAAGAATATGTATATGTATTTTAACTTAAATTGTAGTAATTATTTAGACATATTTAATAAGTAGAGTATCAAACATCTTATTAACATCATCAGCACCAGTAGTTGGCTTTACATTATCAATGCTATCCTTAAAAAGGATGAGGAAGATTTGTAAAAAATATGAAAAGAATAAATATACTAGATAATAGAAAAAGTTATTTAAGTAAAAATAATATAGTTAGAAAAAACAAGCTAATGCTTCAAAATTGAAGGATAGAAAAATTATTTTTGAATAATGATTCATTAGATTTATGTTTAATTGGATCTAATTATATGTATCAAGACAATTTTAGTATTACTGATAGTATTTATAAAGTAAAGATAAAGACTAAAAAAAGCCTCTAGGCTTATTTATTCTTTCTAAATAAATCAACAGTATCAATTCCCAGTGCGTTACAGATGTTAGTTATAGTAATAAAAGTAACGTTTTTGAAATTCTTTTGTGATTCTATTTGCTTAATATATGATGTTGAACATAATGCTTTTTCAGCAAGTTGTTCTTGAGTTAAATTACGCATCTTTCTATATCCTTTAATATTTTCTGATAAATTGTTATATTCGTTGTAAACATTAATTTTGTTCATAGCCACCTCACTCAACTCACATTTTAAAAGCTTTCTTTATTAAACTATTTTCTCATAATTTCCAAAATTTGACAGTACACTAATGGTGTTCTTGTGGTATAATAGATATTGGAGGAATGAATATGCATTATGATAAACTTAAAAAAATAAGAAATGAAAAGGGATTTACCTGTAAACAAATGGGTAAAAAGTTAAATATTACTGCTGCTTACTATTGCCAAATAGAAACAGGTGCGAGAAATTTGTCTTATAATTTAGCTTGCAAAATCGCTAAGGTGTTTAATATGAAACCTGATGAAATTTTTTATGATGATCATATGAAAAAAAGGTTGAAGTAATCTTTTTTTTTTGTTAAACTAATATGTATAAAGGAGGGTACTATGACACTTGCGGCTGACACATTTATTGTAACTAACAAAACAGTATTAAATAATAATGACTTAAGTATCCTTCTAAATTTGTATCAACCACTCGCTGGTAATGAAGCAATTAGTATGTATTATACATTGTGGTCATACTTAGATAAGAGTGAGGCTATATCTAATGAATGGACGCATCATCACTTACTTACTAATATGCAGATTACTATTAGTGAAATAGATGATGCTAGGATAAAACTAGAAGCACTAGGACTTCTTAAAACATATAAAAAAGAAGGGAATATTAATAGTTATATATATGAGATGTATTCTCCTATGAGTGCATCAGAATTTATTAATAATCCAGTACTTGCAACTGCTTTATATAATAGAGTTGGTAAATTAGAATATGAAAAAATAATTAGTTTTTATAAAATACCTAGTTTAAATTTACGAGATTATACTGATATTACTAAGAGTTTTAGTGATGTATTTGGCTTTTATAATGGAGCAATTAATGATAATCTAATATATGATTTAAAGAAATCTAGATATAGACATATTGAGATACTATCTAAAATAGAACTAAATACAATATTAAGTTTAATACCAGATGAATTGTTAAATAAAAAAACAATAAATAAAAGCTTAAAAGAATATATTTATAATATTTCATATATTTATAACTATGATAACGATGATATGGTAACATTAATTAGAAATAGTATTAATGATATGCATAGAATAGATAAAAAAATACTTAGAGAGAATGCGGAAAAGTATTATAGTTTTGAACACTTAGGAAAACTACCTAGTTTGATATACAAAAATCAACCAGAATACTTGAGGAGAAAGATTACTGATGATTCTAATCGTAGTAAAATGATTTATATGTTTGAAACTACTTCTCCTTATGACTTTATTAATAGTAAGTATAAAAAAGGTAATCCTACTGCAACCGATCTTAAGATAATTGCTCATTTACTATTAGATTTAGAATTAAAACCAGGCGTAGTTAATGTACTTATAGATTATGTTCTTAAAATTAATAATAATAGATTAGTTAAATCTTATGTAGATACTATTGCCTCACAATGGAGTAAATCTAACATTGAAACAGTGGAAGATGCTATGAATTTTGCTGAAAAAGAATATAAGAGAATGCATAAAGGTACTAAGAATACAAATAATATAAGAAAGAAAGAAGAAAAGCCAGATTGGTTTAATCAAGAGATTGCTGAAAACACTGCATCAATAGATGAGATAAAAGAATTAGAGGAACGTATAGGAAGTAGATAATATGGAAGAGTTAAATAATTTAACAAGTATTAAAGTAGATAAGAAACTATTAGATAAAGAGTTTGATAAATCAATGAATGATGAGTTCTTTAGTAAGATAGTAAATAAATTAAAACTAGATAAAGAATATTTAGAAAACTATACATCTTTTTTAGAAGAGTCTAGTCTAGAGTTTAGAAATTGCTCTAATTGTAAGGGCCTTGCCATGTGTAAAAATAAGATTAATGGATTTGCATATTTACCTCGTATTATTGATGGAAATTTAATATTTGAATATAAGCTTTGTAGATATAAGAAAAGTGCAATTAAGAAAGAGAAAAGTTTAAAAAATATTAAAAACTTTAATACACCAGATATATATAAGGAAGCAAGTATATCTAAAATATATAAAACAGATAAGAATAGATTTAAAACCATTACTTGGCTACTTGATTTTTTAGATAATTATAAAAGTGGAGATAAAGGATTATATCTTCATGGTAACTTTGGTTGTGGAAAAACTTACTTGATTGCTGCAACTTTTAATGAACTTGCTAAAAATGGTTATAAAACATCAATTATATTTTGGCCTGAGTTTGTAAGAGATATGTTTTCTAATGAATTTAGGGAATCACTTGATTATGTTAAAAATGTAGATATACTTTTAATAGATGATTTAGGTGCGGAAAACTTAACTAGTTATAATCGTGATGAAATATTATGTCCAATATTACAATATCGTATGGATAACAAATTAACAACATTTATTACATCTAATTTGAATATAAAAGAATTACATAATCATCTATCTACTAGTAAAAGTGGTGTAGAAGAAATTAAAGCAGGGAGAATTATTTCACGAATTGAACAGTTAACAGAAGATATAGAAATGATTAGTAAAAATTTAAGAAAGTAACAATTTAATTATATAATAAAGGTGATAGTATGAGATATAATCCTAATATATATGTAGGTTTGTCTGATGAACAAGTAAGGCTTAGATATGAAGAAGGACTTGTTAATTATGATACAGAAATTAAAACAATAAGCATAAAAAAAATTATATATAAAAATGTATTTACTATGTTTAATCTACTTAACTTAGGTATTGCTTTATGTATATTTTTAGTGCATTCTTATAAAAACTTATTATTTTTAGGAATTGTATTTTGTAATACGATAATAAGTATTATTCAAGAGATTCATGCTAAAAAAACTATAGATAGGTTAAGTGTTATTGCTGAATCTAAAATATGTGTATTAAGAGAAGGAAAGGAAAAACAAGTATCTATTCATTCTATTGTTCTAGATGATATAGTAAAATATAAACTTGGTAATCAAGTTGTAGCTGACTCTATTATTATGAATGGAATGGTAGAAGTAGATGAATCATTTATTACAGGTGAGGCTAATCACATATTAAAGAAAGAAGGAGATATACTCTTATCTGGTAGTTTTATAGTATCAGGAGAGTGTATTTGCAAAGTAGAACACGTTGCTCTTGATAATTATACGGCTAAAATATCTAATGAAGCTAAATATATTAAAAAGACTAACTCAGTAATAGTTAATACATTAAATAAAATTATTAAGATTATATCATTTGTAATTATACCTTTAGGATTAATTTTATTTTTAAGACAGTTAAACGAAGTAGGACTTACTAAAGCAGTTGTTGCATCTGCTGCTGCAATTATATCTATGATACCAGAAGGATTAGTATTATTAACAAGTTCAGTATTCTTTATAAGTGCCTTAAGACTATCGAGAAAGAATGTACTTGTTCAAGATTTATATTCTGCAGAATCTCTTGCTAGAGTTGATACTATATGTTTAGATAAAACAGGTACTCTTACAACAGGTAATGTTAAATTAATTAAAGTAGTAAAAGTTAGTGATAAATATAGTTTAGGGGAAGTTTTATCTGCGTTATCTAACTCTTTAAAAAATGATAATAAAACTATGGATGCAATATATAATGTATATAATAAAGATACAGATTATATAGAAGAGTCTAAGGTTCCTTTCTCATCTGCACGTAAATATTCTGGTGTTACTTTTAAAGATAAAGGTACATTTATACTAGGAGCTAAAGAAGTATTAGGTGCACATAGTGAGTTATTTGATAAATATAAAGAATATCGAGTATTAGCTTTAATGCACTCTAATTACTCTTTTAAAGATTATAAACTACCACGTAATATGGAACTAATCGGTATACTTGTATTTCAAGATGAGATAAGAAGTAGTGCGGTAGATACATTAAATTATTTAAAAGAACAAGATGTAGATATTAAAATTATTACAGGAGATAGTGTAAGTAGTACAGTATCAATACTAGATAGTTTAGGTATAAAACATAAAGTAATTGATATGACTACAGTAAATAATACTGATAATCTAAAAGAAATAGTAGGTAAGTATAATGTTTTTTGCCGTGTTAAACCAGAAGAAAAAAAAGAAATAGTAATGTCGTTAAGAGCAAATGGTAAAAATGTTGCCTTTGCAGGAGATGGAGTTAATGATGTGCTTGCCCTAAGAGAAGCAGATAGTAGTATATCATTTAAAAGTGGGGCAGAGGCTGCAAGAAATGTTGCCCAAGTAGTACTAATGGATTCTGATTTTAAAGGTGTTCCATCAATAATAAAAGAAGGAAGACGTGCAGTTAATAACTTAGAAAGATCCGGTTGTTTATTTTTAACTAAAACAACTTATTCAACATTACTTGCACTTGTATTCTTATTTATATCTATGGCATATCCATTTGAACCAATACAAATGAGTTTAATAAGTTCAATAACAATAGGTATTCCTTCATTTATACTTGCACTAGAATCTAATAATAAAAGAATTACAGGTAATTTCTTTATCAATGTTATAAGTAAATCCATACCTAGTGCGATAACTATAGTCTTAGATATATTAATTACTATGTTATTTTCATACTTATTTAAATTTAGTCCGCAAGCTACATCTACAATGGCAGTAATGCTTGTTGCATTTACAGGTTTTATTCTTCTATTTAAAATATGTTTTCCATTTACTAAACTTAGAATCACACTATATACATTATTAGTTATAGCATATACAGTATGTGTATTTGTTCTACATAGTTTATTTGATTTTGTATTTCTAACTCCATTTATGATGCTTACACTTGCTAGTTTATGTATACTAGATATTGCAATATTTACTGAACTTAGTTACTTCTTTGATAAGAAGATATCTAAGTATCATAATAAAATTATTAAGAAGATATAAAAATAGTTTTCATTTTATCAAAAAAATATTTTATTTTTGAAAAATTTGTGATATTATTAATACAGTGAGGTATTGTTATGAAAATTGATATTAATGATGTAAAACAAAGATTAATAGAAAGTTTTAAAACAAATCCAATATTTAACGAGAACAATATAGGTATAGATAACACACCAGAAGATAAAATATTTGGCTTTATTTTAAAGTTTCAAGAAATATTTAATTTTAATTTAGATAACTTATATGAAAAATTAAAAACATTAAAATTAGAACCACTGTCTGTTTACTCTAATAATGGAGTAGTATCTTATGATGCAAATGAGAATGTTGGCAGTATTAGTCTTATTGCCTTAAAAAATGATGAAGAGAATAAATATAATGTTGATAATTTGTTTTCACAAATTCTACTTATGACAGCTACTTCAAATGGTAATCATTATGGTTTTGGAAATGAGAGATTATTAGATTCTTTAAATAAGGCTTGCACTTATATGATTGCATCTTATATATCAGGTTCATCTGAGAATAATTATACCGAAGAAGAATTAACATTTTTAAATTTACTTGATATAACCCTTACATATACAAACTCAAAAATTGATTTTGTAACAGCTTATCTATCTGGTAATGGTAAATTACTTAAAGAAGTGTTAAATAGAGTAGGTATTACAGATGATATATTAAATGAAATAAATTATTTACAAGAAGCTAAACTAAATGGTGTACATATTCCAGATAGATTTGCAAGTATTGAAAATAAGATTAATCGTAATTTTGCTCTTCTAGTTTCTAATAGAGTAATTAAAGGTATTGATCCTATAAATAAATATAAGAGTCGTTTATTTAATGATAAAGTTCTAGGTACTGTTGGAGCAGATAAAGTAAGGAGTGCTATGGAAAAGGCACTTGATTATGTTGCTAAGAAACAAAATAATATAGTTAATATAAATGATTATAATAAAGGAAATGTTATGCAAAAAGCTGCATAATATTTTTTTCGTTGACACAAATGTTTAGAATTATTATAATTATTTTGGTGGTATTTATGCAGGATAATATAATTATGCATATCGATGTAAATAATGCTTTTCTTTCATGGACCGCAGTATATTTATTAAAATGTGGTTATAAAGAAGATATAAGATATCAAGAAGCAGTTATTGGTGGGGATGAGAAGTCTCGTCATGGTATAGTGCTTGCTAAAAGTATGGTAGCTAAATCTAGGGGAGTTAAGACTGCAGAAACATTAATGAGTGCTAAAAGGAAGTGTAATGATTTACACATATATCCACCATACTATAAATTATATAAATATATGTCAGATAAGTTATTTGAATTAATTAGTAGTTATATACCTGATATAGAAATACTATCTATTGATGAATGTTTTGCTGATTATGGTAAAGTTAAGAACTTATATGGTGATGAAATAAAATTTGCATATAAGTTAAAAAAAGAGATAAAAGAAAAATTAGGTTTTACTGTAAATATTGGGATTGCTAATAATAAATTATGTGCGAAGATGGCATCAGACTTCTTAAAACCTGATAGAGTACATACACTTTATAGTAATGAAGTAGAAACTAAGATGTATCCACTTCCTATTGAAAAACTATTTGGAGTAGGTAAGAAGACTGCTGTTAAACTTAGAAGTATAAATATAAATACTATAGGTGATTTAGCTAATAGTGATATAAATTATCTATCTAAATACTTTAAGAACCAAGCTATAAAACTTATTAATAGTTCGAAAGGAATAAGCGACTCTATAATTACACTAAAGAATAGAGATGTATCTATTAGTAATTCAGTAACACTATCACATAATCTAAATCATATTGAAGATATATATGAAGTATTAGAAAAATTATGTGATAGGGCATGCGTTACATTAAGAAAGAAAGGTAAGTTTGCATGTGTAGTAGGAGTTAGTCTTAAAGATAAGTTCTTTCAAACTAAGTCACATCAAAAAAGATTATTAAACGCAACAAATGATACAAGAATTATATTTAAAACAAGTAAAAAACTAGTTAAAGAATTATATAATGATGATTCAATTAGATTAGTAGGAGTAAGTCTATCTAAATTAACAGATACAAGTAATTATCAAATATCACTATTTGAAGATATAAAAGATAAGAATAAAGATGATAATTTAAATAAACTACTAGATGAACTTAAAATGACATATGGCAGTAATATTATAAATATTGCATCATTACTTAATAAAAATAGACATAAAGATTAATTATTTAGCATATTTTATTAATAAAGTTAAAAAACTTACTTGAAACATATAAAAAAGTTTGCTATAATTAATTAGTCGATGGGTCTATAGCCAAGTGGTAAGGCGTGGGACTGCAACTCCCTGATCGTTGGTTCAAATCCGACTAGGCCCTCCATTGGGAAATCTGTCCGAACTTTTATAGTTTAGACTTAATATATGAATATCAATTTCTAAAAAGAAGTTGATATTTTTTGTTATGTAAAAGAAAGGATGGATTTAAATGATTAATATTGTAATGAAAGAATTAGAAATTGATATTGAGTTAAAAAAGAAAATTGAATTTATATGTGATTTCTGTAATACTACTCCTACATTTATTAATGGTAATATAAGAAACGTGGAAAGGTCTAACTTATCCTATATCGAACCACATCGAATAATTATTAAAGGAATAACATTTCTTGCATTTAATAAGTTAGGAACATACTGTGTATGTTTCTAACTCTTGGGTAAATTCCCCGCTGCTTGCAGCGCAATGTCACTAGTAGCTTACTACTAGTGAGGATTATAGATACCCCGCTCTCGAAGAGAGTCGATTGTCCATCAGGACAATCGAGGTCTTGACCCGGGGAGTATTCATTTATTCTAAAACTTTATATATTAATAACTTATCTAACGAGATAGAGATTAAAGATTTAGAATCATTTATTAAAAGTTATAAATAAATATTATTAGTTATATCAACTTCTTAACATATAGAAAAAATATCGTGCCTTGAACTTTTAGAAAAAATAATATATAATACTAAATCAATAAGCAAAGTTTTATGTTTTTGGGGGTATATATGAAACGAAGTATTATAATTAATTATTTTAAAGAGGTGTCAAAGGCATAAAATTGATAATGCTTTTGTCACTTCTTTTTTGGTGAAAATAGGAAGGAGTTATGATTAAATGAATGAAGAAAAGAAAATTGCAGGTATTTATATTCGTGTAAGTACCGAAGATCAAGCAAGAGAAGGATTTAGTTTACCTGAACAAGAAAAACGTTTAAGAGCTATGTGTGAGTTTAAAGGATATATTATCTATAAAGTATATAAAGATGCTGGAATAAGTGCGAAAACAGGTAATCACAGACCAGCATTTGAAAGATTAAAAGAAGATATTAAGAATAAGAAATGTAATACTATTGTTGTATTAAAACTAGATAGACTTACTCGTTCTGTTTATGATATGGAAGATATCATGAAGTTTTTAGAAGAAAACAATGCTTACTTGGATTGTGCGAATGATGATATTAATACTACTACTGCTAATGGTAGAATGGTTGCTAGACTCTTAACTACTGTTTCACAAAATGAAATAGAAAGAACAAGTGAAAGAACTAAAGTAGGTTTAGCAGGTGCGATTAAAGCAGGTAATATTCCACATCGTGCTCCATTTGGTTATAAACATGTTAATAAAAAACTTGTACCAGATGAAGCAACTAAAGATCAAGTTATTAGAATATTTAATCTATACCATGCAGGTAATTCATATCAAACAATAAGTAATATCTATAATCAAGAAAAAGTATTTGGTAAAACAAATTGGTGTGATGGTACTATTTTGAAAATATTAGAAAATGAAATATATAAAGGTGATTTTGTTCATGGTAAAAGAACAAGTAGTCCAACATATTATAAAGATGTTGTTGAACCTATTGTGTCTAAAGAATTATGGGAAGAATGTCAAGTTCAAAAGAAAAAGAACTCAAGAAACTATAAACGAGATAAAGAGTATTTATTCTTACAGAAGCTTAAATGTCCTAAATGTGGAAGAATATTAGGTGGTAATGCAACAAGAAAGAAAAATGGTGATGTTTATTACTATTATCAATGTCATGATTGTAAAGTATCCATTAGAGAAAAAGATGTTGAAAAATTATTTGATGTTTTTATTGAAGAAATACAAGAATATGATGCTGTTGTTAATCAAACATTAATACCTATGATTAAAACTAAACTAGATAATCCTAAAGATAAATTAGTTAAAGAATTGAATGAACAAAAAGAAAAGTCGGAAAGAATAAAAAAAGCATATATCAATGGATCATTTACAATTGAAGAATATGATGAAGAAAAAGAAATAGTTGAAGAAACTATTAATGATTTAGAAGTAAAAATAAAAGAATGTGATATGTGCGATTCACTTAACTTCACACCTGAAGATATATTAATCAAAAGAGATATAGATTATATAAACAAGATAGTTTATCCAGAAGAGTATGAAGAAAATACTTATATGTGGAAAGATTATACAAGAAGTGAGAAAGCCGATTTAATCATGCGATATGTTGACTATGTTGAATTAGAATATGGTCTTTATAATAAAATTAGACTTGGAGAAGTATTTTTTAGAGAATCAGTATGTAAGCCATGTAATGAATTATATGATGCAGGTTATCTTGATAGAAAAGATTATGCAATACTTGGTAATATTGTTACTAAATTAAGATTTAGTGAGTATCTTCCTGAAGAAAAAGTAGCAGAAATAATATTTACGTTAAGACAATATTATAATGTTGGATATTTTGAAGCAACTTATTATTATGATAATAAAGTAATGTTCTTTAATGATTATCTTAATAGAAGAATAGTTAGAATATTTCCGATAGAAGATTATAAGAAGATGGATAAAATAGAAAAGATTGCTTTAGGAGTTATTTATATTAAGAATGGTGATAAAGCATTAATAGATGATAAAGCTGATTTATTTAATACCATTCCTGAAAGAACTAACTGTACTATCTATGAAATGGATGAAGAACTAAAACAAATGAAAGAAGCAACTTTAAAGAAAATAGAAAAATGGAAAGAGCAATTTAATAATAAGAATGATAGTAAAGATGTAAAATCTGATGATAATGAAAGTCAAGAACAACGATAGTTGCTTGCTTAGTTCTTGACTTTCATAAATAAATTTTATAATGGACAAATATCAAAACAAAAATACTTTTTTGCTATTGATGTTATCAACTAAAGAATTTTTTGGTAACTTTTTTCCCAAAAAAGTTATAAGCAAACGTGGCACGTTTCCGTTTACGCTAGTAAATGAAAGTGGCGATAGTTTGCCGATACTTTATGAGTTTTAACTATAATAGTTATACGAAATAAAGTATTAACGGTTCCTAAGGTTGTTAAACCTTAGCCACCATATTTTGATATAACTTTAGTTGATGTCAAAATATATAGGGGGTTAGAAATTTTGACAAACAAAATATCTCTCCTATACATCATATACAGAACTTTATAAGGAGGTGAATAATATTATGGTAGAGTTATCATATTCATTACATTTAAGTAATGATAGAAATAAATCTAAAAAAGGTAGAAAAACTGCTAAGAAAAATGAAACTAATACTACTTCATTTAGTAATAATGCAATACAAAATTATCAAAACTTATCTAAAGTTGATAAGCATAATTTAAGAAAATACGATAATGATCAGGATTTAATTTATACTATTCTAGGTACTTCTTCTATTGTAGAAGATACTAAAAATTTATACTTGATATTGTTTGAACGAGCAAGAAAAAAATATAATGATAAACAAGCAAGAAACGATAGAAAGATAGATAATTATTTTAATCATATCTCTAACGATGATAAAAGAGACTTAGCATGTGAGATTATTATTGAACTTGGTGATATGGATTTTTGGGCAGATAAAGATGATGGGTTTAGAAAAAAGATGATTGATGTTTTTAGGGAACAAATTGATGATTTAGAAGAACTAGTCCCTAATTTTAAGATAGCAAATGCCACGGCTCATTTTGATGAATCATCTCCACACTTACATATTGTTGGAGTACCTTTTAAAGAAGGAATGAAGAATGGCATGGAAAGGCAAATTGGTAAATCAGATGTATTTACTAAAACAAGTTTAGTTAATATTCAAAATAAAATGAGAGAGTATTGTATCAATTCCTTTAATAGAATATATAATTTAGATTATACTTTAAAGGAAAAAGAAGAAGGTAGAAATGTCGATATTAATGTTGCGAATATGAATGACTATAAAAAGTTTAAACGTGAAAAAGAAAATAATAAAAAGAAACTAGAAGAATTAAATAGTAAAGTTAATGATTTAGAAGATAAGTCTAATCAAATTGTTGATATAATTGATAATCTAAAACCAACAATGATTAATAAAAATAACTTTACTATTTCCAAAGACGAGTTAGAAGAAATTAAAAAGTATATTAATCAAACTAAAAATACTACTACTAACTTAAAAGACGCAAATGAAATTAACGTTATACTTGATAAATACGATCAAGATTTATTAAATCATAGTATTGAGATTAAAAATCTAGAACAGAAAATTAAAACTAGGGATAATGAAATAGATAGATTAAAATCTAATTTGGATATAGAAAGAGATAGAGTTGATGAATTAGAAGATGAAGTATCAAGATTGGAGCAGACTTTAAATTACTTTAAAGAATTATGGAATAAGTTTATTAAATTTTTACAAAATAAATTCTTCTCATCTAATAAGTATGATGATTTAATTGATGAATTATATAACAATGATATTCTTGATAAGAAGGATATGAGTATTATTGAAAATGAATATGCTGAAACATACGAAAAAGATGATGAATTTGAAAGATAAAAAAATCTCAATAACTATAACTTGAGATTTTTTCTTATATTTTTTTAGTTATGAACTTATGATGAAAGAGCAGATTTTGAGATAGTTATAACTGGACGAACTGTATATGTCGACTTGCTAGGAAAAGCATCATCGTATATATCACCATTCGAATAAACATTCCAAAGTTTATAATCACCAGTCATAGTCCAATATTTATATTGACTATTATATATCCAAATAGGAACACTATCATTTTTTGCATGAAAACAGCCACCTCCAACACAACTCTTTTGACTATTATTATATCCAAAATTCATAATTAATTCATCGTATGTTAATAATCTTAAAGTTATAATTTCTCCTGGAACTTTATCTGTTGCCCAGGCATCTACTGCCTGCTTTACATATGATGTTGAATAATCACTTGTTGTTCCATATTGCATACCTCCATAGTCATTTTGATTACTAGTATTCGCACCTGTTCCTGATGAATAAATTTGAACCTCTTCATAAGATAACGGTTCTGCTTTTAGAAGTGTTACTACATTATCTTTTGTACCTGAATCTTTTAATACATAATAATCTACTCCATTATATGTAACTTCATCTCCTACGCTATATGCTGCATATGATGGTGATTTATCAGTTCCATATGTATAGTTAGTAACCTCTCTATTATTTACTTTACAATTAGATAAAAATATAGAACTATCAGGATTTATTTGTGTTGTCTCACATTCCACCTTATCTCCTGAATATTCAATTGTTAGTTGTTCTATACTTGTTGCAAACTTTCCTGTATCTAGCAAATGTGATGAAATAGCTAGTTCAATACTTCTACCATATGCATCAACACTACGCTTATCTGCTGCAACTCTTGCCTTTCTAATTATGTTCATTACTAAGGGTGTTGCAATAAGTGCAATTATTGCCATAATAACTAATACGGCTATTAACTCAATTAGAGTAAAGCCTTTTTTTGTTTTATACATTTTATCATCCTCCTTTTATAGTATTAACAAATATATTAGTTTTAGTATATTCTCATCTTTTTACATATACCACCTCGCTACGTTAATTAGAGTATATCACATTTTTTAATAAAAGTGTACTATAACGTAAACTTTTTAACTTATTTTAGTGAGAAAATTTAATTAAGTTTATTGAAAGTGTGATTTTTTATGAATGAAGATAATTTATATTATGTTGTTTCACAAAATATACGGAAGCAAAGAAAGTTAAAAGGATGGACTCAGGTTAAATTAGCAATGGAGAGTAATATTAGTGTTGATTACTTAAAGAAAATTGAAACTAAAAGCGGGTGTGATAAACAATTTTCGTTGGATACTGTTGGTAAAATTGCTAAAGCATTAGGTATTGATCCTAAGGATTTGTTTAATAAATGATACATTTTAATATTATTTAACTTACTTTTATTGTTCTAGTAGTTATTATGCTAAAGTGACCGAGGACGATTTGACAAATTAAATTATTTTTGGTATCATTTATTCGTGAGCACTGGAAAAGACTACGGTCTTCCAGTCTTTTAGTATATTTTTACTTTTATTACATATATTATTAGTGTAGGAATATATTTTCCTGCAAGTGAGCACACAAAAGGTTATTCTTTTGTGTCTTTTTCTGATATAATAGTTGTTGTGATGTATTATGAGAGAAAAAACTTTTTTAACCATTGATGAATTATTAATTAAAATTAAATCTAAAAATATAAATATTAAAGATGAAAATAATGTTAGAGATATTTTAGAGACTAATAATTACTATTTTATTATGGGATATAAATTTGCTTTTAAAACCGATGATGGAATATATAAAGATAATACTTCCTTTGAGGATATTTATTCACTATATATCTTTGATAAAATGTTAAAATTAATTATTTTAGATCCAATACTTGAAATAGAACAAAAATTAAAAACTATTTATACAAATAATTATAGTTATAGATATGGATATAAAATTAATAATATATTAGATATTAATAATTATGATTTGTCTAATAATTACTTAAAAGATACGTTATCTAATTTAGGAAAACAATTAAATAATTTTGGTAATAATAATAAGGCGGTAATGTTCTATAAAAATAATCATTCTTTTGTCCCATTATGGGTTTATATGAAGATACTATCATTTGGTATGATCCGTGATATGTTTTATGTTTCAAAAGCAAGTGATAAGGATTATATGAAAAATAAATTAACTAACGAAAAGATAAATAGTGGTGAAGTTGCTAATATGTTAAGATTACTTGTTAGAGTTAGAAATATATGTTGCCATGATGATATATTACTTTCATTTGTTGATGATAAATTAGGTATAAAAACAACTAAATATCATGAAGAATTTAAATTAAAAAAAGATAAAAATAATAGTTTTATACAAGGAAAAAAGGATTTATTTGCTATTCTTATTACTATCAAAATATTTTCAAGCAAAGATAGATTCAATATATTAATTAATAACCTATCAATGCTTGTTAATGAGTATGATAAACAAATCGGTTCTCTTGATAGGAAACAAATATTATCTATAATGCATTTACCTGATAATTTTGAAAAGTTAAAAGATTTATAGCATATTACGGTAAAATTATGATAGAATATTATTAGAAATTGATATTGGTGTCAAAGTGGTGTGGGAAAGTTTGAAATAACTTAACCAACCGCTCCATTATAAAATAATCCGAACTTTTATAGTTCGGTTTTATAATGGGCAAGATTTAAGCGTTATTCATAATGAATATAATAACATTTATAATTGGTTATGACTAAGGTCTTTCAGTTTTTTTGCTTTCTCTTTCTAATTATCAATCTTTGTTGCCAAAAAGCGACCGAAAAGTGACCGAAAAGTGTCCGAAAAAGTGACCGAAACTATTGATAATATTTTTTTAATTGTATATACTATTATTGGGTGAATAATTTATGTATATAGAATCAGAAACAGTTGAATTAAAACAAGAATTAAATAAGAATATAAAAAAAGAAATTGTTGCACTTGCTAATTCAAAAGGTGGAACAATATATATTGGAATTACTGATGATGGAAAAGCATTAGGTCTTAAAAATATTAAAAGTGATATTGAGTCATTAGGTGGTATGATAAGAGAAGGTATTATTGGAAATTTAACTACCTATACAGATATAGAAGTAAAAAAAATTGAAGAAAAAGAGATTATTGAATTACATATTACCTCTGCACCAGATAAACCATATTATTTAGCTGACAAAGGATTAAAATCTAGTGGTGTATATATTAGACATGGTTCTTCTACTATTCAAGCAACAGATGAAATTATTAAAAAAATGATATTGGATTCATCAAAGAAAAGCTTTGAAGAGGAAGTATCAAATATACAAGAATTAACATTTGAATATGCTGAAGGAATATTTAAAAAGAAAAATATAGAATTTTCTAAGAAAAAATATAAAAGTTTAAAAATGATTACAGATAATAAATTTAATAATTTAGCATTATTATTGTCTGATCAAAATCCATATACAATAAAATGTGCTATTTTTGAAGGTAAGAATAAAACATTATTTAAAGATAGAAAAGAATTATCTGGGTCATGCTTAAAAATTATCGAAGATGCATTTTATTATATGAACTTATCTAATCATATTAATTCAACATTTGAAGGATTACAAAGAATTGATAAAAAGGATTATCCTGATTTTTCGATAAGAGAAGCATTATTAAATGCAATTATTCATAGAGATTACTATTTTAGTGGTAGTATATTATTATCTATATTTGATGATCGAATCGAAATTAATTCTATGGGTGGATTACTTAGTACATTATCTTTAAATGATGTATATAATGGTGTATCTGAATCTAGAAATCCTAATTTTGCTGAAATATTTCACAGGTTGGAGTATGTTGAAAATTATGGTACAGGTGTCGGAAGAATAATGAATGAATATGATAGTTTTAAATCAAAACCTATAATAGAATTATCAGAAAATGTATTTAAAATTATCTTGCCAAATAGAAATTATATTGAATCAGAAAAAAATGAAAATATTAGTATTAACAATATGTCCCAAGAAGAAATAATTATTAATTATCTAAAACATAATACTAGAATAACAAGATTAGAAGTGGAAAAAATTTTAAATATTGGTACTACAAGATCAAAACAAATTATTAAAACATTGGTAAAAGATAGTATTTTAATTAAAGAAGGTGTTGGTAAAAACACTTATTATGTGTTAAAATAGTTATAGAAATTGATACTGGTGCCTGAGTGGTGTCAAAAAGTTTGGAGTAACTTAACCAATCGCTCCATTATAAAATAATCCGAACTTTTATAGTTCGGTTTTATTATTAGAAAAAAATCTAAATAATATAGAATTATTGTTGAAGATATAATATAATTAAAACAGTTGGAGATGATTTATAACAAAACTATGTCTAATTCCATAAACATGAGTTTCAGGTTTGATATAGTAGAAAAATAATAATAAATGTATAGTAAAAGAATAACCGCGATAAATTAAATAAAGAAGGAATGCATGAAAGAAGTATTTAAAAGAGCTACAACAGTAATGATTTGCTTATCTATTTTAGCATTTATAATCGGACTTATAATGACAGTTTATCCAGGATTATCAATTAATACTATTGGTATTATAGTAGGTATTTATATTATAATTCATGGTATAACATTAGTTGCACTTGATTTTAAATCTAATTTGAGCTATGTTCCATTTGACGGAATTGCATCTGGTATTTTATTTATTTTACTAGGAATAGTATTTATAATTACACCAGGTATATTATCAATTTTTCTTACTATAGCACTTGGAATATGGATTATCTTATTAAGTGTAAGTGCGATTAGATTATCATTAGTAGTTAGAAGTAAAGATTCTAATTGGATTCTAATATTATTATTTGGAATAATTGACTTAATTGCTGGAATTATAATATTATTTAATCCATTAGCATCAGTAATATCAATTACTATTCTATCTGGAATAGTAATTATGTTCCATTCAATTGTCAATATAATTGATATGGTAGTTATTAAGAAAAATATTAAAAATATAACTAAAGAAATTGAGAATTCTATGAAAAGAAATCAAGCGTAATGCTTGGTTTTTATATACAACGTTGATAAATACTTAAAAAATGTTATAATATATTTAATAAGTTAGGAACATACTGTGTATGTTTCTAACTCTTGGGTAAATTCCCCGCTGCTTGCAGCGCAATGTCACTAGTAGCTTACTACTAGTGAG
>CACZAH010000021.1:24692-35917 GCA_902779035.1 uncultured Erysipelotrichaceae bacterium
TGAGCAGTTGTTAAACTGCAGATTATAGATACCCCGCTCTCGAAGAGAGTCGATTGTCCATCAGGACAATCGAGGTCTTGACCCGGGGAGTATTCATTTGAAATGGAGTAATGATTATATGAATTTATTTTTACAATTTATATTTGTATTTTTTGTTGGCTGTACACTAGGCTGGGTATTAGAACTATTCTTTAGAAGAATTGTCCATGGTAAGTGGGTTAATCCAGGATTCTTAGTAGGACCTTATTTACCTATATATGGCTTTGGTTTAGTTATTCTAACAGTTATATATCTATTATTTAAAGATAGTAATTTAAATCCAATTATAATAATTTTATTAATGGGACTTCTTATGACAATTATGGAATTAATAGGTGGAATAATAGGACTTAAAAACAACGTTAGACTTTGGGACTATAGTGATAGGTGGGGTAATTATAAAGGATTAATTTGTCCACTATTTAGTTTAATATGGACATTAATTGGTGCATTATATTATTTCTTCTTATCTCCTTATGTAATGCATGCATTAGATTGGTTTAGTAAGAATCCAGCATTCTCATATACGCTAGGAATATTTACAGGAGCAATTATAATAGACTTATTCTATTCATGTAAGTTATATAATAAGATTAAGAAGTTTGCAAAAGATAATAGTATTACTGTAAAATACGAACAACTTAAGATGAGTATTAAAGATGCTCAAGCAAAAAGAAAAGAAAAGTATTCATTCATAAATCCATTTAAACAAACAAAATCATTAAAAGATTATTTAACTAATTATATAGATGAAAAAGCAAATGGAAAGAAATAAAAATAGGAATTATTTTAAAGGCATATTTCACATAAAAATGCATATAATAGAATTGATATATTAATTTGACATTTTATGTGTTTTATAGTATATTATACTTGCATTAGTTAGTGCGAGAAAAATGAAAAAAGCTGGTGATTCCCACCAAATAGAGGAATTCGAAAAAGAAGCGATTCCGGCTTTAACAGGAACTGAAAAAAGTGGTGATTCCCACCAAAAAGAGGAACTAAAAAAAGGAAACTAGAGAGCAAACTCTAGTTTTATTATTGATTATAGTGTATAATGTAAATATCAGAGGTGGTTTTACGAAAAATAATTTAATGCTTGTTAGATTGGATACTAACTATTGTGATTATTTAAGAAAATATGATAATAAGGTACCTTATAATTTTGATGAAAAAGAATTAAGACCTTTTATTGGTATATTGTTTACAATTGATAGTTTAATGTATTTTGCACCTTTATCAAGTCCTAAGCCTAAACATTTAAAATTAAAATCTAAATTGGATTTTTTAAAAATAGATAATGGAAAGTTAGGAGCAATAAATTTTAATAATATGGTACCTGTAACTGAAAATAATGTTATAAAGTTAGATTTAAATAAAGAGTGTTTAACTGAATCTGAGAAAAATTATACTAAGTTATTAAAAGAGCAATTATTTTGGTTAAATCGTAATCATGATAAATTATATGGTAGATCAAAAAAACTGTATGATAAGTTTATGGATGGTACTTTGAATGAAAACATAGCAAAAAGGTGTTGCAATTTTAAGTTGCTTGAAGAAAAATGTAAAGAATATAATGAATAATAAAAACTGATTTAGATTTAACTATATCAGTTTTTTACTTTAGTACCATTAATATACATATTATTACTTCTACCTACTAAATAATCCATAGAAATATTATAAGTTTTACAGATAGAATATATAGGCATTATTTTAATCAAACTATATCCTTTCTCATAATGATTATAAGTAGATTGAAATATATTACACTTATCAGATAATTCTTGTTGTGTTAAATGTAATTTAGTTCTTATCTCTTTTAATCTTCTACCTATCTTATCCTTATCTAGTTTAATACTTTTATTATAGTTAGTATTATGTCTAACAAATCCAACAACAAAATCAAGAGAATAATTATATAAATTACAAAACCTAACTAACTTATTTAAAGGCATAGAAGTATATCCAGTCTCTCAATTAGATATTATTTGTTTACTTGAACCTAATATAATACCTAACTCAGTTTGAGTCATTTCTAATTCTTCACGACAGTACTTTAAATTATTATTTAACATCAAATCACCAGTTATATTGTCACATTGATATTAAAAATATTCAGAAAAGTACGACACAAGGAATAATTTGTGGTATAATAAAAACATAATTAAAGTTATGTTGAAGATAATAAAACTAGAAAGGCAGTATTTAGGTGGTTAAATGAATAAGAAAAATAAAGGTTTTACTACAATTGAATTAATTACATCATTTACACTAGCATCAGTTATCATGATTATATTATTTAATATAATATTAATTCTAAAAGATAATTTAAGTAAGGTAAATGCAAAAACTAATATGTTAGTAGAAAAAGATAATCTATCTTATAATATAAATAAGAGATTTAAAGATAAAGAGATATCTAGTATAACTATGTGCAATGAAGGGGATAAGTGCTATGAATTTACATATAGTGATTCAACTAGTGATAAACTAATATATAGTAATACCGATAAGACTATTACATTTAATAACTATACATTTGATATTATAGATGGTATTACAGTAGAAGAACCTACTATTACAGAACACTATGATACCATGTCTAGTACAAAGTATAATGGATACTTTATTATTAATATTCCAATTAAACTAGATAATAAAGATTATTCTATTAAAATTAATAAGCATTTTAATACGGATAGTTTGGTGATTGATACTCGCAAAATATACGATCAAGAAAACAATAGATATACTATAGTTGACTATTTAGAAAGCACAGGAACACAGTATATTGATACAGGGGTTAATGGAAAAAGCACGTTAAATATTGCAAGTAAATTTTACATAAATCAATTATCGCACAATGTGTTTGCGCTTTTTGGTTCAAGAAATGAAGATTATTCAGAATCTATTGCAATGTGGATTTTACAGAATAAGATAAGGGCTGATTATGGTACTAGTTTAAAATATTATTTTTTTAATTCGTCTAGTACTGGAATTGTAGAGTTAGGTTATAATAAAAATATGGTTTATTTAAATAGCGAGGAGAGTAATTTTACTTATGAGGATTATTCGAATGACTTATCTATTGCAATTTTCTCATGTAATAATTCTGGAATTTTTGATGTACGAAGAGCATCAGTAAAATTATACTATTTCAAAATATATGATAATAGCACTCTAGTCCGCGATTACATCCCGGTAATTGATTCATCTGAAAGACCTTGTTTATTTGATAAAGTAAGTAGGGAGTGCTACTACAATCAAGGTACTGGAGAGTTCTTATATGGATAATAAGAAAACTGATTTAGTTAAACCTAAATCAGTTTTCATTTTTAGCTTTTTCTAAGTAGTAATTATAGATACCGTTTTTAACAAATTCTACATAGGGTCTTGTTGCTTCTGGTCTTAAATGGGTATTATCTGAATATAAGTATTCAGGATGATTGTTTGCTTCAGTTGGCCAGTCTAGAATATGTATATTTTCAAATTCATTTGCGTAATCGATTAAGTCTGGATTAGTTTCTGGCACATCTGGATTGGTAGTAGTTAACCAGAATATATCTTTGCCTCCGGCAAGTTCTCTTAAATTATCTTTGCACCTCCTGTTAGGTTCGCCATTAGTTCCTAAATTAAATACAAGTACATCCCAAGTAATGCCTGAATCTTGTATACCTTTTAATACATCATATCCCGCACATATAGTTCTATTTTTAAGTGCATCAAAGTATCCATTAGGAAATACTTCATAGAATGTATCAACAGTATTAAGCATAATAGAGTCACCTATACCAACTACTTTTAAGTTAGTTACATAGTTCATTATCTCTTCTTCATTTACAATTTTCTTCTTTTCTTGTTGTACTTCTTCTTCTTCTTCTTTCTTCTCTTGTGCTTTTTTCTTATATTCTTCTTGTTTCTTTTTCATTAGTTCTTGATTAGTTTCAAGTGTATCTTTTAAATCATTAATCTCTTTTGTGTTATCTTTCATTGTTATATATAGATATCCTGCATATATAGCAAGTAGGATAAATACTATTTTTAAAAGTATTTGTCGTCTTTTAAATGCTAAATGTATTATGTAAGAGATGATAAGTGTTAGTACAATTATAAGTGGGATAGTAAGTATATGTGGTAACTTATTTAAACTAAATAAATATATCATAACTAATATCTGATATAAACTTAATTAATTTATTACTAATATTAACATTCTTTTTAAATAGTACTACACCATACTCAATTAATCTAAGTGTAATTAATGTCGATATAATCATACTTAATGCGAAATACTTAGATGTAGATGGTATAGTAATAAATAGAGTAATTAATGCGATTAAATAAGTAAAGAATATTGTAATTAATAAAGGTTTCTTAAATCTTAATGGTAATATTTTACCAATTGTTACATGATATATGGCAAGAGTAGAACCTAATATATAAGAAAATGCTCTAGCAAATGTATCATAGTAAGTAATTGTAATGTTACCATCTTTATATACCTTATAAAAATATAATGTACTTATAATAGATAAGATAAACATTATTATAAAAGGTAAGTATTTACTAACTTTAGCTTCTATTTTTTTTAGTATTGTAAATATAATAGGGAATACTAATTCTAATTGCATAAGTATAGCTATATACCATAGATGTATAAATGGAGAATTAATATTTCTGAAAGTAATTATTATATCCAAGTAATACAGATGTTATTTCTGATTTAAAATTAAATTTATTTATGTGTAGTAAGTTAATGGATATAATAGAGAGTGCAACTACAATAAGTAGTGGCAAGTAAATTTTCTTAACTCTTTTAATATAATAAGATATTATTGATTTATTCTTATATATGGATATTACTGAGAAATATCCTGTTAGAGCAAAGAAAGAACATACTGCTAAATATCCTCCTTTTAATATATTAGTGTGATATAAAAGTACTGCAATACAGAATATACATCTTAATAGTGCGATATTTAAATTATAACTTTTATTTTTCATGTTACCAACTCCTATAACTATATTAGCACAAAAATATACATTTGTGTATTTTTTACATTTATTTTACATTTTTTAAAGAATATTTGAAAAAAATAGCACATTTTATGT
The DNA here is from genome assembly GCA_902779035.1 of uncultured Erysipelotrichaceae bacterium. GTDB lineage: Bacteria > Bacillota_I > Bacilli_A > RF39 > UBA660 > RUG12438. The sequence continues at coordinate 29,847 of CACZAH010000021.1, forward strand.
ATATTTTTAAAATTATGTGATATAATCTTTATGATAGCGAAGGACAAGGTGATGTTTATAAGTAAATATATTATATGAAAGGTAGTTATACCTAATGAAATAGCAAAGTTAAGAATAATTAAGAAAGAAAGAGGTAATGAATATGAAAAGAAAAAGTAAAGAAGGAAAATTATTTTTAGGAATTATAGTTGCAGTATTAATATTAGGTGTTGGATATGCTGCAATTACAGGTGTAAATTTATTAATTAATGGTAGTGCAACTGCGAAAGCAACTGCTACAGATGAAGATTTTATTGTACACTTCAATGATTTTGATCAAAATGGTACTTACATAGTTTATAGTGAAGATGCTGGAAGTGATTCTTTCACACAAACTTTTGATACTGTAAAACATATAACAGCAGGAAGTAATACAACAGATAAGAGTGCAAGTATTACTGTAGCTAATGATAGACTAAGTGCAGATGTAGCAGTATCAAATATGACTAATGTTGGAGATAAAGTAGTATTAACTATTCCAGTAATAAATGAATCTAATGGAATTAATGCTGATTTATCTATAGATATTGAAAATAATAATAGTGAATACTTTAATGTAACATCTGAGACTGCTACTAATACATTAAATGCTGGAGGTACAACTACAATATCAGTAACTGTAGAAGTAATAAAAGTGCCAGAAAATAATGATGTAGAAGGAACATTTACAGTAACACTTACTGCTGATCCAACTGAGTAAGAGGAGGTTTAAAATGAATAGAAGAAAGAATGGAAAACTAATACTCCTTGTTTTAGGAGCGATAGTAACTTTAGGAATAGGTTATGCAGCAATTGCAGGTGTAAACTTACTTGTAAATGGTAGTGCATCAGTAAAATCACCTGTTGGAGACTTTAATGTTAGATTTGTAAGAAATGATGCAAATGAGACTGCGATATCTGATCCTGTTAATGATGCCATTGTTATAAATGGAGTTAATGTAGATAGTAGTCCAATGAATTTAGATGGTATTACTGCAAGTGTAGAAGATGATACACATGCCACATTTGCTGTAGGAGAATTAGATGAAGTAGGAGAATATGTTGAGTTTACTTATACAGTAGTAAATGAATCAAATCATATTGATGCTATGTTATCATTTGAAATAGATGATGAAAATGATGGTGAAGATTACTTTGAAGTAACCAAAACAATTGATAAATCAATTATAAGCGGAAGCGAAATTGCTCATGTTAAAGTTAGAGTTAAATTAATTAATAGACCAAGATTAGATGATTATAGTGCTAACTTTACAGTAACACTTACTGCAAATCCAATTGAAGAAGAAGATATATCATCTAGTATTAGTGGCACAACTGCTAATGTTACATCTGCATCAACACTTGCGAAAGCAATTCAAAATGATTCTGTTGATACTATTGAAATAGATAATGATATTACAATTGATAAAAAAACATCTTTAAATATTGATGAAGATACAACAATTGATTTTAATGGACATACAGTAACAGTAGAACCAGGAACTATTAAAGTAAATGATGGTGCTACATTAACACTTACTGATGAAAGTGGACAAGGTGGTATTCAATCAGCATATAATGCCATTACTGTTAATGATAATAGTGAATTAGTTGTTGAAAGCGGAACTTATGAAACTACTGAGTTTGTTAATAGAGGCTCAGTCATTACGGTGCCAGAAGGCTCTGATAATGCAAAAGTAACAATAAATGGTGGTACTATATTTGGTGAATATTTTGCAATATCATCATATGGAGATTCTGAAATTGAAATAAATGGTGGAGATATTTCATCAACTGCAACTGTTAAAAATGGAGCAGATGAAACTGGAAGAACATATCATGCATATACTGTAAAACTAAATGATGGTCATCTTACTTTGAACGGTGGTTCTATTGACGGTATTCATGGTGGAATAGCTCTTGAGGGAACTTCAAGTGCGACTATTAATGGTGGAACAGTAACATTAAATAATAGTTATGAAGGAGCAAAAGATTCATATTATTGTTTATATGTAAATGGAACTGCTTCTGCTGAAGTAAACGATGGTACATTTATAAATAATGGAACTAACCCACTTGTATATTCATCAAGTACGGGTCTTGTAAACTTAAAAGGAGGATCTTGGACAGGAACGAATGCCAAAGCATTTAATGGTGCTCCAAATGCTGGTAAAGATAGTATTAAAGTATATGGTGGAACATACAAGAAAAATACAAATGGTACATTAACTGATTATGATGTTTCAGTATATGTAGCAGAATAGTAATTACTAATAATAAAGGGAAGTGAGAGTATATGAAAAATAGTAAAGTATATATATTACAAATATTACTTTTATCTATACTATCATATATTCTCATTTTTTTATCTAATTCTAATAGACGAATAATACTTGCTATTATACTTTGTGTATTTGCTGTTACTACAAAGTATTTATTAAAGAAAAAAAGAATGCTTAGTATAAGAAAGAAAGATGTTTTAAAACTTATTTCTTTTCTAGCGTTCATCTATATTGCATTATTATATACAGCAGGAATATATACGGGATTTTATAAATCAACTATAAAGTTTGGTATAAATGCTATTTTTAATTACATAATACCAATAGGGTTAATAATAATATCTAGTGAATATATTAGAAATAAGTTTATAAATTATGAAACTAAATTATCAATAGTACTTAATTTCTTAATACAAGTAGTAATTGATTTATTATTATTTGCAAATATTTATAAACTTAATTCAGTAGATAATTTAATCTTAGTATTAGGATATGTATTATTTGCATCAGTTGCAACCAATTTATTATTTAACTATATAGCTAAGCAATATGGAGTTAAACCTAATATAATATATAGATTAATTACAGTTTTATACATTTATATACTTCCTATACAGCCAGATATTTATATATTTTTCTTATCATTTTATAGAATGATATATCCATATTTAACCTATTATTTAATAGAAAGTTTTTATGGAGAAGTAGTTGATGCTAAAGAGCAAAAGAAAAGTAAACCGATTAGAATAATATCAACTATTCTATTAACATTTCTTATTATATATATTGGACTTATATCATGTTTATTTACATATGGTGCGCTAGTAATAGGAAGTGGTTCTATGACTGGTACAATTGATAAAGGTGATGTAATTATATTTAGTAAGAAAATTGATATATCTGATGTTGATAAAAAAGATATAATAGTTTTTAGTAGGGATAAAATAAAAGTAGTTCATAGAGTTATAGATATAAAAAATCAAGGTGGAGAGGTTAGACTTTATACAAAAGGAGATAGTAATCAAAAAGAAGATGAGGGGTATGTTACTAAAGATGAGTTGTATGGTAGAGTCTTATTTAAAATAAAATATATTGGACTTCCAACAATCTGGTTGCACGATATGTTTAAAAGATAAGGAGGTGTTTTAGTGAAAAGAAAAATTAAAATTATAATATTTGTGGTATCAACTACATTACTAATTTTAGGAGGATTCTTTTTAATATACAATTACTTTAATTTATCTAAACCAAGGTATGTAAATTATACAGAAGATAGTAAAATAGATTATAAAGTAATATATAAAGATAATAATTTCTTCGATGAAAAAGAATTACCACAAAATAATAAGTATATTGCAAGTTTAATAGATAAAATAAAAACTGATTTTAATTATAATATATCATTCTTAAATAAAAAAATAAATTATAATTATAAATATAAAATAATTGCAACTGTATCTGTATTAGATAATGAAGATAAAGAAAAAATATTTGAGAATAATGAAACTATTTATGAATCAGATTTTAAACCTGCAAGTAATCATACAAGTATTAATAAATCTATTAATGTTGATTATAATAAATATAATGATTTAATAAATAGCTTTAAAAATACTTATAGTCTTAAAGATGCTGAAAGTAAACTTACTGTAAGTATGTATGTTAATGTAAAATCATCAAGTAATAGTAATATAGAAAACTTAAATAAGAATGCAGTTATATCATTTTCTATGCCACTTACTACTAGAACTACAGGAATTAGTTTAAGTAGTGATTTAACTAAAAACAAAGATAGAAAATTAATAGTTAAGAGTTCAGTAGATTATACATATTTATTAATAATTGGAGTAATAGTAATAATAATTGCTATAATAGACGCGGTAATTGCAATAGTTTATTACATGAAAACTAGAACAATTAAAAATATATATGATAGAGATATTAAAAGATTATTAAATAATTATGAAGGTTATATTCAAAAGATAAATAGTAAATATGAAATAGGTGCTAGTCAAGTAATTAAAGTTGAGTCATTTAATGATATGTTAGAGATAAGAGATACATTAAAAACTCCAATATTAATGCTTGAAAATGAGGCTAAAGATGGTACGTTCTTTATAATACCTGCTGCAAATGGTATAATATATGCATATGCTTTAAGAATAGCAGATATAATTGCTAGAAAAGAAGGTATGGATGCACCTGATTATGATTTAAATAATATAGATCAGAAACTACCTAAGAAGTATACATTAGAGTTTATTGATAAGCAGATAGAAGAGACTAGAAGTCTTAAGGTTCTTGATTATGAAAATACAATAATGGGTACTAAAGATAAGGATGCTGATTTGTACGAACAATTGGATAAAACTATAACAATGAAACCAATTAAACTAAATACTAAAAAGAGTTCTAGTAAGAAAAAAGCAACTAAGAATAATAAAACAAATAAAACAGCTAAAACAAAGAAAAAAGATACTAGAAAAAATAAGATGAGAAACTCTTAGTTTCTCACTTTCTATTTAAGGTGATATAATGAAAAAAATTGCTATATTTATGATTTTACTAAGTGTATCAACAATTATCATGGGAATAGGTTATGCTGCTATTGATAATGTTACACTAGAACTATCTGGTAATACAAGTGTAAAGAAAATTGATAATATAAGAATAACTAAAGTAGAGTATAAGAGTGATTTACTCGCAAATAAAGAAGAATCTAAGATAAATCATTTTAATAAAACAACTATTAATTCTAAGATATCATTAGGTAATGATATAAATTCTACAATTAGTTATGAAGTAACTCTAAGAAATGATACAGATAGTACTTATAAATATGTAGGTGCAGTAAATGATAATTCTAAAGAATTCTATGATAATGATAATATTGAATATGAGGTAGATGGAATTGATAATAATGAATTACTTTTGCCAGATACGGAAAAAGTAGTTACTTTAACATTTAAGTATAAAAGTGAACCAATAGATAATCAGATATTAAATTCATATATAAATATTAAATTTATTAAAATATATAATATCGAGTATGTTAATATTGATAGTAATGATTTAATAAGTACTATTGGAGAAGATGAAAATGCTAATATTGAGTTTAAAAATCTACTTGCTAATATTGAAGTAACAGGAGATTTAGATTATGAATATAATAACGGTATACTTAGTATAAGTAATGTTGCATCAGATATTAAAATTACTGGAATTAAAGGAAAAGAGTTATATTCAAAAACTAGTAAAAACATTAAATTAGGTTCTAAAGTTAATCCAAATGATTTAGAAGATTCAAAAGATGATATTACAGGTACTTATTTGAAATACACAGTTAATTCAGATAATAAAGTAGTACAAATAGATATTTGTAAAACTGGTACTAGTAATGCAAAAGAAGTATGTTTAACTGCAGTAGATACAAATAAATATAGTAGTAATAAAGGTATAATGAATGAGTATTTTGGCAATACCGATGCTTGTGAAGAAGAAGACAATGATGGAACATTAGAATATACTTGTAGCAATTCTTATGTTGTACTTGCTTGTGATGACGCAGGTGGTATATTTATTAATGATATTGAAAATAAGAAATCATGTGTAATAAATCCTATGTTTGGAATATATTCGTGTAAATAAAAGTATAACTTGCAAAATTTTCAACAGTAAAATAGAATAAAATTGTTAAATTTCGACATTGTATAAAAAATAAGAAGAAAAAACGTAAAATATAGTCATTTACATTTTTTTTCTTCTTTTTAG
>CACZAH010000022.1 GCA_902779035.1 uncultured Erysipelotrichaceae bacterium
TCTAGAATTCATACTTAATTTATATTCAGCAATATAATAATATCACATTATTTATATAATTTCTATATCTCCATCAGCACTTTGTTTAAAAAGAGACAATTGTTTTTCCATACATAATTGTATCAAATGAAGTTTTTATTTCATTTTTTTCATATAAATCAAATATGGCAAATACAAAATGTTTGAACGTAGTTCTTCTAATATAACATTACTTTATAGTAACAAATCTTGTACCGCTATTGCATTAAGAGGATTAGCTACCTAATCCCCTCAGCCAGAAAAATTTGACACTATCGTACTAAAATCACTTACAACTATACTATCAATCTTCATAAATGTTTTTTTCTAACAATAAATTTTTTCTACAATGACTTAATTTCTGATTTCATTTTGTACTGGAGACAATCATTATATATTTTCAAAACCTCTTTTGCATATTTGATATTGTCGTACTCATTTCCACTTTTTAAAGCATTAAATTTGAACTTTTCCAATAAATCACTATTGTTTTTTAATTGTATAACATTTTCTACATATTCTTTTTTACTATTAAAAAACTTACCGTTATAATTATTTTTAACAATATAATTATATGCAGAATCGTTTATACAACAAACTGGAGTGTCATTTTGAAATGATTCCATTATAGTCAATCCTTGAGTTTCACTATTTGACGCAGTAACATTAATAGCACTTATTTTGTAATATGGTATAAGTTCATCGCGTTCAACTTTACCCGTAAAAATTACATTGTTCTCCATTTTTAATTGTTTAGTAAGCTTTTTTAAATTATTCATTTCTGAACCATCACCAACAATCAACAACTTAATCTTATTATCAATATTGTTTAAAATTCTTTCTGATTCTATTAAAAATTCAATATTCTTCTCTTTAGCAAGTCTCCCACAAAACATTAAAATAAACTCATCATTATGAATACCAAACTTATTTTTTATTGATTTAATTTTCTCATCATGAATATTTTTTACATTAATATGAGTACCAGTTTTAATAATATGCGGTTCTTGATATATTTTATATGTATTTTTTAAATAATCAGCTATTTTGTTGGAAGGTGTAATTAATGCAGCAACCTTTTTACCACAAAATTTCTTAGTAAGCAGCATTTCAGAAAATACAGCTATTCCTAAAAAGTTATGTAACAAATAATGCTTGTAATCATAATAATAAGTATGCCAAGTTACAACATGTGGAATATTTTTTTTTTGCAATTACACTAGCAAATAACCCTACAGTTGCTTCATTATGTGAATGAACAATATCAAGATCTAAGTTTAAAATATAATCAATATTTATTTTTGATTTCCAATTAATAACATTAACATTCCAAAAATCAAATTTAAAACTAGGCAAATATACAATATTGTTATGCAGAGTTGGAGTTTCAACATCTCCACCAGTAATAATGTATACATCATGCCCTAACTGAACTAATCCATCTTTTAACTCATCTACTGATGTTATGACACCATTAATTCTCGGATGGTATGTATCAAGAAATAATCCTATTCTCATTTTCAAAACCTTTCTCTTTTATTTGTTCATCAATCACATCGTCAACTACATATAAAATTTCTTTAACTATTCTATCTATCGTCATAACTGCATGATGAGATGATTTTAATTTTTTTGTATATAAATCTGGTATATGATTTGCAACTGCTTCTTGAGATTTTACTAGTACTAAACCATCTGATTTTTTATCAAGAAAAATACTATTTACCATACATAATCCAATACCAGTTATATTAAAAGTTTGAATAGCCTCCTTTAATGTGTTATCATCAATTCCTGTTTCGAAATTAATATATTTATTAAGCTTAGCTTGTGCTTTTATATTATCTTCGCAAAACATATTCGAAATAAGACTTCGATCATATCTGTCAATAGTTTTTGATAGTACAAAAAAGACCAAAGTCTACCTATTTAACCTTATCTTAATGTGACCATATTCTTACTATAAACACTTCCTTAGTATCTTCATAAACCTTACAAACTAATCTGTGTTGTAAACTAATCCTCCTTGAAAATAATCCATCTAAATTACCACGTAATTTTTCATATGATGGTGGAATTTGGTATGGATTATCAGCAATTATATCAAGTAATTTCATTGTCTTATCTTCTAAACCAGCCTGTTTTAATAATTTTTTATCTTTGTCGACAAGTTTAGAAAAAATTATTCTATATCCACTTACCATTTTTCACCTTTTTTATAAACACTACATTTACTCTTGTCTTCCTTTAATGCTTCATTAACCGAATAAACATAACCAGGTATTGAATTTAAATAAATAGTTTCTTCAATATCTCTCCATACATCACCTGAAACCAAAACAGCATCATCACCCTTATTGTTAACAATATTAATTGGATTAAATCCCTTGTTGACATCTGATATCAATTGAAATAAATTTTGTCTAGCATTAATAACATTTATTATCTCCATTATTATTCACCTCACTGACTATATTATAACGTACTTTTTTATGTACGTTAAGTTATTTTAAACAATAACAAAAAAAGACCGAAGTCTTTTAAATACATTCAACAAATGTATCTGGTAGGCATCTTAATGCACATACGCAATTTAGATTCATTGTAAAGAATGAATTAGTTGCAACATATGGTATTGTCGCACTTGTAGCAGGATCAGTGTTTTCTGCAAGTACTCTAAATGTAGCGCAACAACCATCTATTTTTTCTACTCTAAATACATTGGAACATACTACTCCTTCATCTCCACACACTACATTTTCACGAGTTGTTGGCATACTCCAAGGTGTACCATTTCCTGCACATGTATAAAGAACTACCGGCCTCGTGTTACAGCCTAAAGTTGTGGTATTACATCCTAAAAAACCTCTATCACAAGTCTCTAAGCAACTATCGCCACATTCTGCATTCTGTTGTAAAACATTTATTACTTGTAATATCTCAGAAATACAACGACAAGAATCTTTATCATTATTATTTCCACAGTTCATAACATCCCTCCTATTTTCTAATATAGGATATTCAATTAATGATTTTTAGTGTGAATAAAAAACCCAAATAATAAAAAACTATATACTAATTGATTATTTTACTAATTTCTTGTACAATGATTATGGAAGTGGTAAAGTGAACGATAGAATACTAGAGCGTGAAGATTATGTTTTAAAAGATAATGGTAGGGAAAAAATAACGGTAAGAGACTTGCAATTAGAAGTACTATCCATTATGGATGAGATACATAGAGTATGTGAAAAAAATAATATTAAGTATGGGTTAATGGCTGGTTCTGCCTTAGGTATTGTTAACTATAAAGGGTTTATTCCTTGGGATGATGATATTGATGTATGTGTAGAAAGAAAAGATTGGAACAAATTTATCGAAGCACTAAAAAAAGATTTAAGTGATGATTTCTATTTTCAATGTTTTGAAACTGACAAAAAATTTAATGTAATAAATGGTCCTACTATGAAAGTAAGAAAGAAAGGTACATATATTAAGGAAACTAATTTCTTACTTAAGAATAAGTGTAAAGGTGATGGAATATTTGTAGATGTCATAATATATGATAATATATGTGAAAATAAATTTATTGATGAGATTAATAGAACAGTTATAAAAATATTAATGCCTATCTTGGTTCTTCTTGATAACTTACATATTAATCCAATACATTTAAAGAAATTTGTAGTATGGTTTTCAAACAGATACTCAAGGAAATATGAAAATAGTAAGTTAATGAGTCAGCCTATATCTGTTCCTTGGGAAAAGTTTATGCACGAACCTGTTTTCCTAAAAGAAGATATCTTACCTTTTAAAAAATATGAATTTGAAGGTAGACAGTTCTATTCCTATAATAATATAGAAAAAATATTAAAAGAATGGTATGGGCCTAATTGTCTAAAACGTTGGGATGGAAAAAAATGGGTTGAAACATTACCTATAGACAAAAGAAAACCTAAACATACTGTAGATTTAAACTTAAAAGGAGATGGTCCAAGTGAAAAATAGAATAACATTTTGGGTAGTTATTGGAATAATTTTAATTGTAACTGCTTTACTAATATTAAATGATACTAGTTTTAATCTTATGGGACTAGGGTTTATGATTATTGGTTTATGTGTCATTATATTGGTTAATCAAAAGAAATGATTAACTTTTTTTATACCAATATAACTTATAATAAGTAAAATTATACCTATAAGTATATTAAATACATTATAATTACATTTTTTTAACATTATAAATATACTACCTAATAATAGTCCTAGTATTATATTATAAGTTATAGTTTTATATTTACTAAATAAGTAACCTATTACTTTAATTGAAATAACTAAGCCTACTGATATACCTATTATAAAGGGTATAACTATATTAATATTACTAACTAAATATTTAATGCTTACTATATTAGAAAATATATCTATAACCATATTATATGTACCTATTAACATAAGAAGTGCAGTACCACTTATACCTGGTATAATAGATGATACTGATTCAATAAAACCACTTAATAAATAATAGAATATACCATTATGATTATTACTGTTTATATTAATTAAACCTAGTATTACTATAATAATAAATGATAATATAGTTAAATAAGAATACTTAAAACTAGTATTAGTAGCAATACTCTTTATACTACCAAGAATTAATCCTACAAATACAAATATAGTATATGTATAATAATTAGATAACAAATAAATAATTATCTTACTTAAAAATACAATAGATATAATAATACCAAATCCTATTTTACTCAAATAATATATATTTTTATAATTAAATATATTGTTTATAGAGTATATTATTCTTTCATATACACCTAAAGTAATTGCAAGTACACTACCACTAACTCCTGGTATAATCTTACCTGCACCAATAATTATTCCTATAAGTATATCTTTTAAAATACTTTTCATACTATATTATATTTAATAATTATTTATTAAGACCAAAATATCCATTATGGACAAACATTGTTTCATTAACTACCATAAATGCACGATTATCAATACTTTTAACAATTCTAGATAAATCTTTTAATTTATTATTACCTACTTCTACATATAACATATACTTATTTTTATTCTTACCTTCTAATTTTAATATAGATACTGCCATATTATTATCTCTTATTTTATCTATCATATCTTGTACATTCTTATCTGTAATTATCTGCACTTCATATTTAGATTTAATAAGTTTAGTTGATATAATTCCTCCAATGTATGTTCCAGTTGCAAAACCCAATGCGTAAGAAAGAACTATAAATATATTACTATTACTAGTAGTAAGTGCTTGTTCTACTACTAAAAACCATACTGTAACTTCAAAAAAACCAATTATACTCCCTACTAAGTTTTTACCCTTTACCACTATTACTGTTCTAATAGTACCAAGTGATACATCAATAATACGTGCTAGAAATATTTCTATACAAAATAATAATATATTCATAAGATCACCATTATTAATATAAACAAAGAATTAGTACTTATGCACTAATTTCTTTAAGATAACTACTTATATCACTTGTACCTTCTTTATACTCTTCAATTTTTTTATCTTTAATTTTAAATAATGTATCACCACTTACTTTTAACTCATTAATATTTGACACTACATTACTTTTATTAGATATAAACTTTTTATTAAACTCATCGTCTAAGTTAATTTCATAAAATTTAACATGACTATCTTTAGAGTTATACTTTTCTATATACTTATTATATATATCTTTAGATTTACCGCTCTTATTATAAGCAATAACATAATATTCAGTATCAGGTCTATTAAATAATTGACCAAACATAATAAGTTCTCTATCTATTACTGATTCTACCCTAGGAGTATTATCTTTCCTATGTTCTAAAACATATTTAGTTATAAAGTAAAATGATACAAGTACAAGCATTATTATTACTACTATAATAATTACATTCTTTAGTTTAAAAGAGTCATCATCATTAATTAAATTATTGTTATATCTATTCAATTGCATTACCTCCAAAACAATTATATCACTTTATAGGAGGTGTTGTAAATCAATATTTTTTTAAAATATTTGTAATATAAACATTATTAAAAATATAATTCCAATTCCTACTAAAAAGTATCCAAATATATTATGCACCATAATATAATTAATACCTATAAATAAGCAGGCACCACTTGTTAAGCAGATTATAAAAACATAAATAACTATATATGGTAATCTTTTTAAAAATGCTTTCTCTTTATTGAATGCTTTATTAACAATACACTCATTTAATAAATCTATAACAAAATCAATTATTTCCATATTTCACACTATCATTCTTAATACATATCAATATTATCTATATATTCAAGAAAATATAAAGGTATATTAATAATCTTACCATCCTTACTTAAATTATTTAGTGATACCATAATCGAAATCTCATTATCATTAGAATTATTATACTTAGTTAAACTATTATGATTAGTACTTTTATTAGATTTTACTTCAATTGGAATTATTTTATTTTTCTTTTGTATTACAAAATCAATTTCATATCTATCAAAAGTATAGTAATAAGGAGATTCATCTAGTATATAGCATAAAACATTATTAACATAGTTCTCAGTAAATGAACCTTTGAATTCTTCAAATAGTTTATTTCCCTCTAGAATAATACTGCTATCTAAATTAGATATTCTTCTAAGAAGTCCAACATCATTCAAATATATTTTAAACGATGATAAGTCTTGATATGCTTTTAGGGGAAATGCACATTTATTAACTAGATAACACTTATTTATTAAATTAGCATCGTTCAACCAGTTTAAAGCAGACTCATATTCTCTTGCACGCGCTCCTTCTTTTACAACTTGATAAATAAACTTCTTATTTTCACGAGCAAGTTGTGATGGAATACCATTCCATATCAAAGACATCTTATTAGCTTCTTTGGAGTCAGTATGTTTAGAAAAATCATCTTCATATGCAATTAAAATATTCTTTTGAATTTCATTTACCTTTTCTATATCTTTATCATTAACCCAACTATATACCGCCTCTGGCATACCGCCAACGATATAATATGATTTTAATTTTTCAATTAATTCGTCTTCAAATAGTTTAGGTATTTCTGTTATATCTTTAGTCTGTTTCATTACTTTAACTAAATTCTCTTTATTATCTGCAAGTAAAAACTCACTAAATGTCATCGGATACATTGTTAGATAATCTACTTTACCAACTGGGAATGATACTTTTGATAATTTCACACCAAGTAATGATCCAGCGGTTGCGATATGATATTCGCCTGCTTCTTCACAAAAGTATTTAAGAGCATTGAGTGCATTTGGACATTCCTGTATTTCATCAAATATTATTAATGTAGTATTTGGATTAATCTTCTCACTACTTGCTAAAGATAACTGTTCAATAATTCTTTTCGGATCCTTAGTGTTTTCAAATAATAAAGAAAGACTATCATCACGGTCAAAGTTAAAATAAGCTACATTTTCATAATTGTTTTCTCCAAACTCTTTTAATATGTATGTTTTTCCAACTTGTCTTGCACCTTTTAATATTAATGGTTTTCTATCCTTGCTATTCTTCCATTTAATTAGTTTATCAGTTATAAATCTCTTCATACTATCATCCCTTTCATTTCTATTATATCACGTTTTTTTGTGTTTTTATACACTTCTTATCACACTTTTGCGGTATAATTGCAGATATTTGTCACATTATTACTTAAAAACAAAAATAAAAGACTATTTCTAATCTTTTATTTACCTACTTCAGCTACAGCAAGAGAATCTGCAATTAATAGTAGTTGATCCGCAGAAACACTAGTAGATGATAAATAGTATTCTTTATCGTTACTTATCCAGGCTACAGATGTATCAGATACGGCACCTACTGAATCAGCAACTAAAGTTGGGTCCCCATTTAAATAATCAACAACTGTACTATCTATTGGAGATTGTACAAATGTAAATGGACTATCACCTGAAAATGTTAGGATAGTTCTAGTGCCATTATCAAGTGACACTACATCTTGAGTATCTAGGTATGTATCAACTGGTACATACATTGGATATAGTACATCATCTACTTTACTTGTTGTAGTTGCTTTATTTTCGGTATTGGTGTTTGTATTATCAGTATTATTTTCTTCCTTATTTATATTATTATTTTGATTACTATTATCATTAGATTTTATATCGTTACCTTTAGAATCTTCATCTGATTTTATATCACTACTTTTTTTATCATCCTTAGTTTTATCTTTATTCTTAGTACTTGTATTATAACTATCATCTATATCAAAGTATCTATCATCAAAATTATTATTAGTTTCAATCTTAGTAACTTTAAGTCTCATAATAACATCATCATTATCATCAAGAACTTCTACCTTTTTTAAATTAAGATTCTTATCTAAATAGATTTTTTCTTTAGTTAAGTTCTTATCATTAATATAATTAACTTTAGCACTTAATATATATTTACCATCCTTTTCTTCTAAAGTTACCTTATCATCATTCTTTAAATCAATTAAAAGTGGTTGTAATAAATATATTTGTGAATTATTATAAGGCCACTCACTTTGAAACTTAAAACTTTTATTTAATGAAGGAGTTACTACATAGACACCTTTATCATTTTTTAAAATAATTTGTTCATGATTATTAGTCTTGTTAGTTAGTCCTACTCTAAACTTATCCTTTTTTAAATATGCTGATTCTAAATCATAAGTATATAAATCTTCATTTCTATATATCTCCAATGTTCCTTTCATTAAATAACTATCCATACCATCTACTTTCTTACTCCATGTTTTAATAATTGCATCTTTATTATTATTACCACATCCAGCAAGCAATATAACAAAAGCAAAAATAATTAATAATTTTTTCATATTCACCTCAATCTCAATTAATTATATTTTAAATTTTTTAAATTTATGTATAAATAACTAAAATTTGGATATGATATTAATAACTGAAAGGAGAATAATATGGAAACACTACAAAAGATTTGCTTAGTTTTCACCATTATCGGTGCATTAAACTGGGGATTAATTGGAATATTTGATTTTAATTTAGTTGAAGCAATATTCGGTTCTGATATGCTTGCTAGAGTTATCTATTCTATCGTAGGTATAACAGGATTAATTAATATTGGATTACTGTTTAATCATATAGAAAATCATTAAAAAAGCACTCTTACGAATGCTTATTTTTTTATCCTGCTTTAGTTAAGTTTACAGTAACCTTTGTTTTCTTAGCTACATAAGTAGCAAGTGGATTAGTACCTTTAACCTCAACATTTAACTCATGAGTTCCTTCAGATAATCCCTTTAAATCAACATAAGCAGTAATATCAGATGCTTGAATTGAATCAATAACACTCTGTGCACCTTTTACCTCAACCTCAATTACACCATTAGCTTCATCTATTGGCTGAGCAACCATACCCTCAGGTGTATTAATTCCAGTAATATTTACTGATTGAATATTAGATTTAGTTGCAACATCAGTTACAAATATCTTAACTTTAATAGAATTTTGACTCATCGATTTAACACCAGTTGGTTTTGGTATATCAATATCAAGAGTTGTATCACTAGTGAGTTTAGATACATCTACTTTAATATCAATTCCATTTACGCCGTTAATTACACTATTCGCACCATATACAGTAACTTTATTACTTGAGAAATTATATGAACTAATAGCTTTTCCAAAAGGCATAGAACCAGTTGGTACAAAGTTTAAGTTAACTTCTTTTGATGGAGCAGATATTTCTACATCCGCACTAATAACCTCAGGAACAAACTCAACATCAACTACATTACCTGATTTATCATATGCTTTAAGTTTAACATTTTCAATAGTTTGCTTACCTACTTCAACAGTAGGAAGGTCACTTACATCAATAAGTGCTTTAACTGCAGCTACTTCATCAAGTCTATATTGTGGGCCACGAATAGTAACTGTATCAGTTTTTAAACTTACACTATCTATTACATACTTCTTATCAAGCTTTTCTTCATTTAATACATCATAAGTAAGTGAACGGGAATCAGATACTTTTTCATAAATAATAACAGTTGCAACTGAAGGATTAACACTATATTCTATATCATTTCTACCTTTTTGATACTCTATATTAACTTTATGAGTACCAGGTTCAAGACCAGTTAAATCAACAGTAACACTATGATTAGAAGATTGTTTAGCTATATATAAATCAGCCTTACTACCAATTAATGTAACATCAACAGTCTCAGGTAACCCCTCTACTACATATGCTTCTTCATTATATACTACATTTACAGCCTGTCCTTTAAATACTTCCGCACCATTATCAGTAAATCTAATTATCTTTTGATCTACCATTATAAATAAGGCAATTGCAAAGAATAAAGATATAAATAATAAAGCAGTAGGTTTAGCAAGCAATGTCTCAAATAGCTTACCATTATTATTCTTATTACCTGTAATTTTTACAATTAACTTAGTTAAAGGAGTTACAATTAATTTATCTATAATAGTTGCAATAAAATTTGCAATACCCTTAAATATTTTCACTTGAATCATCCTCCTCAATAACTATTGATTTTTTAGGACCTAACTCTTCAAGTAAAGTAACTTTTACTTCATCTATAGTAAGGTTATATCTTAACTCACCATTAATAGCCATAGAAAGTCTACCAGTTTCTTCAGATACTATTAATGATATACAATCAGTAATTTCTGCAATCCCTAAAGCTGCTCTATGACGAGTACCTAGTCTTTTACTAATACGAGCATTATCACTTGTTGGGAATACCGCACATGCACTAGTAATCTGATCTCCTTGGATAATTACTCCACCATCGTGTAGTGGGTTATTAGGGAAGAATATAGATTGAAGTAGTGTTGATGAAACAGCAGCGTATATCTTCTGAGATTTCTCTATATAATCATTAAGACTATTATCTCTTTCTATTACAATTAACGCACCAGTTCTAGTTTTTCTAAGTGTATCCATCGCACTAACTATTTCATATACTACTCTTTCTCTTTCATCTACTGATAATACCTTATGTCTACCTAATAACTGACTTCTACCAAGACGTTCAAGAACATTCCTAATTTCAGGTTGAAATATAACTATTAAAGCAAGTATTCCCCACTCAATTACATAATCAAGTAAGAAGCCAATGGTAACAAGCCCAAAGAAATCACTTGCAAGCTTCAATAGAACTACAAAAAATATCCCCTTAAATAGCATAGCCATCTTAACATTTTTACTTAAACTCTTTAAAACATAATATAAAATCATCCATAAAAGGAGCATATCTACTAAACTCTTTATTAATTTCATAACTGTATCAAACGTTATATTCATTTAATCACCTATTCTTTTCACAATAAAATTATATCATGAATTATTTTAAAAATAAATTACATTTTTATAATTTTCAGAAATTTGTAGAATAAGTTATATAAGTTCATACTCACGAGATATCATTCTACCTTCTTTATAATAATGCATAACAAACTTATTATCTACTTTAACAATTATTATTCCAATAGTTTTATTTTGATTAATAGATTTAACATGTTCATCTATATAATTCATATACACCAAAGTTTGACCTATATGTTCCTTTTTTAATTCAGTTACTTTAAGTTCAACTACAACAAAGGCATTATAAATATAATTAAACAATAATAAATCTATATAATTATATGAATCTCCTATCTTAATCTTATATTCATTTTTCACATAACTATAACCCTCACCAAGTTCATCTAGAAACTCATTTAGATTTTCCAATATTAATTTCTGTAACATTTTTTCAGTTATATCATAATTACCAGTTGTATTTCTAATTAGTATAGGATTCTTTACAGTATCAACTAATTCTAAATCCTCATTACTTACAATTTTATTCCTAGTATCTTCATTAAGTCTTTCATATTCCTTGTTTTTAATTCTTTCTCTTAGTTCATCTCTTGTTAAATTATTTCTTTTACAAACATCTATATAGTAGTTAATCTCATTAATATCTTTTAAGGGCAACAATTCAATATAATGACTAATACTTAATTGTGTCGCGAGCCGCGACACTTTTTGATTTCCAAACAAATTATAAAATTGTCGCATTCTAAAAAGCGTTCTTCTATTATACTTTTTACCTACTTCTACAACTAGTTTGTTTGAATACTCACCTATAATATTATCTCCATAACATTTTCCAGCTTCCTTAAGTAACTTACCCACATTGTAATAAGTATAAACTTCACTCTTATTTTTAGAATAATCCTTTGCCTTCTTAGTTAATTCATTATCTATAAGTAATTCTTTAATACTATTGTAATAGTCCATTTAATCACCACCAAGACTACTTATAGCACGGCACACAATGTATGTCAAATGACTATTTTTCATAAATTACAGATGTATTTTTACAGAATATTTAGAAAAATTGATTTTTTATTAAAAAACTGTATCAACACCGCATCAGATTTTTAAAAAGAGTAAAAACGTATTTTTCATAACACAAACGATATTGGTGAGATAAATAATAATTCACTTTGAAATTATGAATTATTTTTATTACTATTACATATAAAAATATCTAAGGTTTAAACCCTAGATATTCATTTTAACCATATAAGAATTCTCCTGTTCCTTGATTGTAGTAACACTTATGCTCTACTTTATCAAATAAACAAGGTTTTTCTGATGAATCTATTACAGGGATGTAATCGCGGACTAAATTATCATTATTATAAATCTTTACATAATAAATTTTCCCAATCAAAGTATAACTTGTATTACTAGGATCTAAGGCAGCTGTTCCAATAAATAAGGGCTTAATATCTTTTCCACTAGAACCTTCAAGAGTTCCTTTTTCTTCGTCGTTAATAAAGAACTTGTTATTCCAAAAAGCTTTATACTCAAATATTTTATTTGGATAAAATGAGGTATCATATTGTCTTAAAGAAATTTGATTTCTCGTTGCAACTAATTGAGGACCTTCGTTTCTATAAAATGGAAATGCATAATATTGTCCTGTTAATAAATGAGGACCCCATTTTTTATACTGTTCCACCTCGATTTTATAAATTGCATTAGTGTTTTCATCAGCATAGTATTGTGTATCGATATATTGTGTTCCTGTACTTTCTAAATATTCAACCTCAATATACCCATTTCCATCTTTATCTATATAATCATATATTCTCCCATAATGATAATATCCATCTTCTTCATTTTTATTCATTATATAACTACCATCTATAGAACATTTAGTTAAATATACTGTACCATCTTGGTGAATTTTTGATACACAGTTAACATCTTTATCTAACGTAGGTAAATCAAGTAATCTATAGTTTATTGGATATTTATTGTTTTCTTCATAATAATCTTTAAGTGCTACCTCTATATTTTTACCTAGTTTATCTGCATATTCTTCATTAGTTAATACAAGTGTACCGTAGTGATAATAACCATCTTCAGTACTTTTATCTAATACTTTCTTACCATTTACTTCGCACTCACTTAAATATATAGTATTATCTGGATTAATTCTACTTATCTTGCATTCTACTTTAGAACCAGTATATTCTATATTTAATTCAATGAATACTCCCCGGGTCAAGACCTCGATTGTCCTGATGGACAATCGACTCTCTTCGAGAGCGGGGTATCTATAATCTGCAGTTTAACAACTGCTCAC
>CACZAH010000023.1 GCA_902779035.1 uncultured Erysipelotrichaceae bacterium
AGAATTCATACTTAATTTATATTCAGCAATATAATAATATCACATTATTTATATAATTTCTATATCTCCATCAGCACTTTGTTTAAAAAGAGACTAAATATTTATCTAAATCTCTTTTGATAAATAGTGGATATTTAACAGCAGCTTCAAGATTCATCCAATCAAATATATTAGATAGAAAAACTGCATTAAACTTTATATCAGAAGGTAGCTTATCAAGAACATCAAAAACATCTGAACAAAAATACTTAATATCTACATTCTCAAGATTATTCTTAGTTAAATAGTATTTATCCCTATTTAAAAATCCTATAGCACTTCTATTAATATAAGAGTCTCCATTATTAATTAAATTATCAGTAATCTCATGGTTAATGAAATTACTATATATACTATCCCAAAACTTTATTGTATCGCTATCAAGATAATCTCTCGCCTTTTTATAATAATTAACGGCAAAATATCTTTTATAATCAATATTGTATAAGTAATTTAAGAATTCACTACGTTCTAATATACTAAGTGATTTAATCTTTAACTTTGCCATATGTAGTGCAAGCGGATTATAATCAAAGGCATAAATCCTTTTTGCTCCACAACAGCTTGCTTGTAACACATGATCCCCACTGCCAAGTACAGTTAAAACATTACCATCCTTAATCGAAAAGTATTTAAAATATAAATCTAACTGTTCATTAGTCATATTATAAACAGTATTATAATGTTTTTCTTTAAAATTATAGTTACCTTTTATAATCTGCCGTGCGATAAAAATATCTTTTTCTATATCCATAACCCACCTGAAATCTAAATTATTTCCTTACTTTAACTTTATTTCCATTACCTATCTCAAACATATTAGAGTCATAATAATCAGCAAAACTTATATTTTTTTTATTCACGTTCTCCTCCATACTTCTTTAAGTAATCACTATAATTAGATTTAAAATCAATAATAGTTCCATCATCATTAATTTTAAGTACTCTATTACATACAGTATCTATTAACTCTCTATCATATGTAGATATAATTACTACTCCTTTAAAACCAGTAAGAGCTTTATTAAGAGATGTAATAGATTCCATATCTAAATGATTAGTAGGTTCATCTAGTAGTAATATATTACTTTTCTCAAGCATCATCTTTGAAAGCATTAATCTAACTTTCTCGCCACCACTTAATACATCAACATTCTTAAGTGATTCTTCCCCACTAAATAGCATTCTACCTAAAAATCCTCTAATAAAAGTCTCATCTGTATCAGAAGAATACTGTTCTAACCATTTAACCATACTTATTTTTTTATCAAAGTATTTAGAATTATCTTTAGGATAATAAGATATACTTACTGTATTACCATAATTAATAGAATTACTGTTATTATATATTAGCTCTAAAAGAGCAGTTTTAGCTTGTTCATTATTACCTATTAAAGCAATCTTATCTGTATTATCAATAGTAAGTTTTAAATTCTTAATTAATGTTTTACCTTCTAATTCACAACTTAACTTATTAATTCTAATTACATCCTTACCAAGTAATCTTTCTGGTGTAAACTCAATAAAAGGATATCTTCTTGATGATGGCTTAATCTCATCTAACTTAATCTTTTCTAATGCTTTCTTTCTACTTGTTGCCTGCTTAGACTTAGATGCATTTGCAGAAAACCTTCTAATAAAGTCTTCTAACTCTTTAATCTTATCTTCTTTTTTCTTATTACTATCCTTCATCTGTTTTTGAATAAGTTCTGATGATTTTAACCAGAAATCATAGTTACCAACAAACATGCTAATCTTCTCATAATCTATATCTACCATATGCGTACACACTTTATTTAAGAAATGTCTATCATGTGATATTACAATAACTGTATTTTTAAAATCAAGAAGGAATTCTTCAAGCCAAGTCTTAGATTCTAAATCAAGTCCATTAGTAGGCTCATCAAGTAATAGTATATCAGGATTACCAAACAAACTTCTAGCAAGCATTACCTTTACCTTATCAGTTTCTTTTAAATCTTTCATATATAAACTATGTAAGGAATTATCAATACCCAATCCAGATAAAAGTATTGCCGCATCAGCTTCTGCTTGCCAACCATTTTTCTTTAAGAATAAATCTTCAAGTACGCCTGCTCTAATACCATCTTCTTCTGTAAAATCTTCTTTTAAATATATAGCATCTTTCTCTAACTTAATATCATATAACTCTTTATCACCAGCAATAACAGTATCAAGTACGATATCATTATCATATGCATTATGGTCCTGTACTAAGTAACTAATTCTATCGTGTTTACCCTTAATAATATTACCACTAGTAGGTTCTATAATACCTGCAAGTATTTTTAAAAAAGTAGACTTACCAGCTCCATTCGCGCCTATTACTCCATAACAGTAATCATTATCAAACTTTATATTTACATTTTTAAATAAAATTCTATCTTTAAATCTTAATCCAACATTTTCACATTGTAACACATAATCACCCCAACTAACGAAAATATTATATTATAGATTATAAGTATTTTCAATATTAATTTTGAATAATATGTTAGTGATGAAAAAGATTAAAAAACTAATACCTATTATTATATTAATACTATTTTTAATATCCATGATTATATATTCCGATGTAGTTATTAAAAGTGTATCTTTTGCAGTCACTCTGTGTATTAACAACTTATTTCCGTCAATGTTACCTTTTTTAATATTATCTTCAATTCTATGTAATTATGGATTTGTCGAATTAGTATCACATATACTAAGTCCATTAATGAAAAACTTATTTCATATAAATAGTAACTGTGCTTATATACTTATTTTAAGCATGTTATCAGGTTCACCTAGTAATGCAAAATATATAAAAGAGTTACTAGATGGTAATAGAATAAGTATTAATGATGCTAATCAAGTATTACTATTTTCTCACTTTGTTAATCCTATATTTATAATAGGTACAGTAGGTACTATATTTTTAGGTAATAAAACATATGGATTTATCATTTTAATTAGTCATTACTTAGCTAATCTAATTATAGGTATTATGCTTAGAAAAAAAGAAATACCAAAAAGTATTCCTAGGAATAATAACTTTTTTAATATAAAACCAAAAGGATTTATAACTACACTTAAAAGCGCGATTAAAGATACCATTGATACACTACTCGTAGTATTTGGTACTATTACATCTGCATTAATATTCTCATCAATCATTAATGCTTTCTTTAATTTTAATCCAATATTTAATGGAATATTAGAAGTAACTAGTGGATTAAAATATATAAGTATTAACTCTAACACTATACTATTTAAAATAATTATATCTACATTCTTTATATCATTTGGTGGACTAAGTATTCATGCTCAAGCTATAAGCATTCTAGATAATAAAGATATTAAATATATACCTTATTTAGAAGCAAGAATACTTCAAGGTTTAATATCTAGTATTATTGCCTATATTATGTATATGCTAATTAATAATATTATTTAATCGTTATACTTCCAAATATTCTTCTAATGTTATACCTCTTGAATGTATTTCAGTTGCAACATCTACTCCAACATATCTAATATGCCAGGGTTCATAATTATATCCAGTAATACTTTCTTTTCCTTGTAAGTATCTTATTATAAAGCCATATTCATGAGCATGTTCACTAAGCCATGTACCAGATAGAGTATCACCAAAGCCATAATCTAACTCTCCTACATCAAATGCAAATCCTGTTTGATGTTCAGAGTGTCCTGGACGTGCAGAATATGTATCTGCAACTTCTACTCCATCAACTGCAACATAATTATTATATAGTACTCTTTGTGTTTCATATGATCTAAATCCTGATAATAATGGTAAAGAATATCCTAAACTAGAGGCAGCAGCTTGTAAGTTATTTAGTGCAGAGTAAGCTTCACTATTCACGCGAGGATTATAATTACTAGGTAATGCATATTTTTTATTTACAAGTAATATTCCGTTTATAAATGTAGGAGAATCTGGATTACTATTATAATCATAATTATTTGAAGTAATTTTAACTTCTACAGGTCTATCTATTACTTTAATATTTCTTCCTACTTCTACACTATTACCACTTGTATCAGTTACGCTATACTTAATTATATAATCTCCTACTTTAGTATTATCTAAGTTACTATCTATAGCTACTTTAGCCGTTAAATCACCTTCATAGTTATCACTCGCACTAAATCCTGATTCTTCATAAGTATCATTAACATATATTTCAATATTATTATTTCCATTTAATATAATAGTAGGATTTTCTTTATCAACTATATTAATAGTTCTATATACTTTCTTTGTTTTAAATAAAAACTTAACTTTATATTCTAATTTATAACTACCTACTTTTTTATTATCTACTTTACCTATTATTTTTACTTTCTTACTTAAATTAAATAATAAACTATTAGCTTTAACTCCATATTCTTTATACTTATCACCATAATTAATAGTTATATTACTACTATTAACTAATTCTAGTTTAAAGAAGGGATTAATAATTATAATAGATATAAGTATAATTAACAATACAGTAAATACTATACTTAATATTAATATTATTTTCTTCATATTACCTCTAATAGAATAAGCAAAAGAATCTCTTTTGCTTATTTATCTAATACTACAAAACTAGTTGCAATAAATCTTGTTTGATGAGTTCCTGTTGAATCAATTGGGTCATTAATCGCACAATGAGTATTTGTAAAATAATCTCTACATGGTGCATTCCACTCAGTCTTTGCAATATTTTTAGGTAATGCCATTACACTAGATGTACCACCATCAAGGTTAGATGCATTAACAGCTCCATACCTCTCCATAATCTCAGCTAGATCAGCCATAGTTGCACCTTTAGTTCTACTTGCATTACTATCAATTACAAGCATTAACACTACACCATCACGACGTTGCCCAATGGCACTACGCGCACCTGGTCCCCATCCACCATTACCATTAACTTTAGAAGTAACACCATTAACAATTAAGAAAGGTCCCCAAGATACAGCATTAACAACTCCCTTATTTAAAGCTTCACGTGCAGTATTTACTTTAAGTAGCATTAATGTCCCATCTTCTGTAAATCCAACAACTCCACCTGTTTCGGTCGCAATACCATATTCATTATTAGTTATAATCTTACCATTTGATATAGTAATTCCTGTAGGAGTACCACCCCAACTGCTTCCTCCTGGGTCATAAAATCCTCCACCATTTATTGCTAACAATGCATCGTCTCTTTGTGCCATATGTGTTACATACTCGCCACGACTACCAAGCTCTTGAGTAACTTCTACTTTAATACTAGTAGGATCATATATAGCAGCTAAATAACCAGCCTGTCCATCTACTTCAAGCTTAATTATTTTATACTTCTCCCCTTCTTCGTGTTCTAATATTTGTCTTTCATATTCATCTTTATACTTAGTAACTTGTTTTTTATCTATTAAAGACTCGTCGGTAGATTCTCCACTTTCAACTATATAATTCTTACTCATTACTTTTTCTATCTCAGCATCACTATAAAACCATTTACAGTATTTCTGGTGTTCCATAGTAGGCATAGCTGTTGTTATTAACCATTCTCTAAAACCATCTAGAGGACCGTAGAATGTAAATAACATACCAATAAACGCTGAACTATAACATATTAAGAAGAAAGTTAAGAATACTCTTCTCGTATTAGTTTTAAATCTTTTATGCATTATTACTCTAATTATATATACTATAAATAATATAAATACTACTGCAAAAATGAAAAGTGCAGTCATCTTTTTATGAGCAATAACAAAATCCATATATTCCCAAAAATGTAATATATTTAAAATAGGTATTAAAGCAAGTATTACTACAGATGTTATAATACCTGTTATAGTTAACTTAACATTAAACTTATGATTAGAATGAGATAAATCCCTACATCTAATCTTAAATATTATAGATAATATAATACCTATAAAACTAATTATACCAATTACTAAAGATGCAGTTCCAATTGGCTTTTTAATTAATAATGTAGAATGAGTAGATATTACATAGAATGTCATAAACATAAAGAATAATATCATAGAAATAGTTAAAGTTATATTAAACTTATGAAAAGGTTCATAGCCCTTTTTCCCTAGTTTATCTCTTCTTTTACCTACTTGTTTACTTTTCTTATCCTCTTCATATTTCTTTTCAATCTCATCTATGTTATTAACTTTATCTTCTTCATTATTAGTAGTAACCTTATTACTAGCTCTTTTCTTATATATACTATTTAAATCTACATTATCATTGTTACTACTATCTTCATATCTTGCTTTTCTACTAATTCTAGATAATACCTCAGTAGTCTCTTTATTATATAATGGATTATTACCATTACTTTTACTATCATCCATACCATAGTTATTAGCTCGTCTTTCATCTATATACTTTCTTATTCTTTCTAATTCATCATCATAATTATCTCTCATACACACCTCACATCTAGTTAATAACCTATTAATAATTATAACAGATAAAAGTTATATTTCAAACATAATTAGACATTTTTATATTTTAGAGTGTAAATAAAAAGTAAAATCTAGTATTTCTACTAGATTAATTACTGTAATGCGGATTTAGGTAGGACGATGACAGGACGAACAGCACCACCAGATGATTTTATATCGATACCTTGATAAAGTTCACCATTATATCGCACTTTCCAAACAAACAAAGAAGAATCATTATACGGACTCATTGTCCAATACCAATAATTACTATTATATACCCAACTTGGTGTATATTCCGGATTTGCATTAATCCACGAAGCTTCCGGAATTCCATGATCAAATCCTAAATTATCCTCAAGCTCATCATATGTAATTAGTCTAGCTTCACTTGCCTCAGGAGCCTCAACATTCTTCCATGTATCAACTACATATTTTACTTCAGATTGTGCATAATCGGTTGTACAACCTGTTGATACAAAATTATTGTTTACCTTTTCACACGTTTCTGATGTGTAATAAGCCAAGCCACCATATCCATTATCATCAGATGCCGTTCCCACTGATGATTCTGTATATCTATTTACATGTCCTATTCCGTACTGATTTACCTCAGCTACAGTAAGTGGTTCTGATTTTAATAACGTTACTGCTGATTCTTGCGCGCTAGAATCTTTTATTACTCTATAATTTACATTGTTATATGTAACCTCGTCTCCTACACTGTACGCATCATATGTTATTACTTCTTCAGTACCATATGTGTAATCTCCTGTAGACCTTCCTGCAACTATACATCCTGCTAAATATACTGATGAATCACTATTTAATTGAGTAGTCTCACATACTACTTCATTACCTGAGTATTCTATTGTTAACTCAGATACTTGTGTAGGGAATCTACCATTATCTAGTAAATATCCTGCTATTGCAAGTTCTATACTTCTTCCATATGCATCAACGGATCTTTTATCAGCAGAAGCCCTCGCACTTCTTATTATGTTCATTACAAGTGGTGTTGCTATTAAAGCAATTATTGCCATAATTACTAATACTGCTACCAACTCTATAAGAGTAAAAGCATTTCTTTTTCTTAATTTCATTTCATTTACCTTCTTTCTTTAAAACTCCATGGAACTTATTTTTAGTGTATACCATGAACACACTTTTTATACATTTTCTTAAACTATCTCGCCTCACCTTACCTTCTGATACCATTCTACTAAAATTATCTTACTTTTCTTAATTCTTATCATAGGCATTCTTTACTTTTTCAAAAAGTAAAAACAGCACCTGATTCATAAAAGTTGTCTCAGATGCAACCAAAATTTTATCGAGGAAGCGCCTGATTCGGATAATCAAACGTATCCCTTTTTTATTATATGAGGCTTGCTCATCTATATACATAATATCATAAAACTTAGACTTGTGCAAATGAATTTTTTACAATAGTTCATCTTTAGTAATAATAAATAATTTATTATGAGTATAAAAAGCATAAAATACTTCTTCTAATTCTATTTGTTTTTTACTTATTATATTTTTAAGCCATGGATAATCTTTATTGATATCAGCTAGTACTTTATAATCTATTATTTCTAAAACTGCATATTTAACATGCTCTATACTTTTAACTCCTTGTAGTCTTAATTGTGTTACTAGGTCATCTAGACTATATCTTAAATGAGACATCTCTTTAAAATTAAGTTTACCATTTTTAATAATTACTGTAGGTTTACCATCTATTAAATCTCTAATTTTCTCATTTTTAAGTGTAATATAGCTTATACCTATTTGGGTAAGTGTTAATATTGTAATAGGTATAATAGATAAGAATATACTTTTTTCTGCTTCTATCGCAATTGCAACTAATTCTGCTATTAATATAGACACGATAAGGTCTATTATACTTAACTGTCCTACTTCTTTTTTTCCCATGATTCTATAAACTAATATTATAAAAAAATACATAAATAGTGTTCTGAGTACTATAGATATATACATATAATCACCTAATATATATTGATTAAGTAATAAAAAAATATACAATTACATAGTATTTTATAGGTGATTTAATGAGATATTTAAAGAATTTAGGAAGAACTTTTCTTTATATGCTAGTAATAGTCTTAGTGTTTACTCTAATAGTTACACTTCTAAGTTATTTTAATATATTTGGGGATAATATAACTAAGATAATGAAGTTTATTATACCTACTATAAGTACCTTTATTGGTGGTATTATGATGGGTAAAAGAACTAATAAAAAAGGTATTATTGAAGGAGTGAGACTATCGTTTATTATAATTGCGCTACTCATGTTATTAAGTGTAATACTAAGTAGTTTTAAACCTCAAAGTATAATATACTATATAATTATTATGGTAACTACTATATTTGGATCATTAATTGGTGTACAAAAAAAGGTTCAAAACTAAACCTTGTTATTATATTTTAATATTATAGAGTGGTATCTTTTTAACTCGCTCATAGTATTAATATTATTTAAACTTAACTTCTTTAGCATTTTATCTAGTATCAACGCCGTACCCTTAGCATCATAGTCAGCTCTATGATGTTTTTCTTCATCCCAAGGTATATTATAACGAACTACAAGTGTAGCAAGATTATGATATCTCTCATTAGATTCTAGGTACCTAGATAAACCTAAAGTATCAATGAGTGTATTATTAAGTACTCCAAGATTATATTTACGATATGCACTATTAATAAATGATATATCAAATTTAGCATTATGCGCAACCATAGGATATTCACCTACCCAATCAATAAAAGCTTTTACTGCATCTTCTTCATTGGGAGCATCTACTAGCATTTCATCAGTAATACCAGTAATAGAAATTATTTCACTACTTAGTTTTACATTAGGATTAACAAACGTATCAAACGTATCTATAATCTTGCCATTTATCATCTTAACTGCACCTATTTCAATAATAGAATCTCCTTTATCTGCATATAGTCCAGTAGTTTCTAAATCAAATACAACATAAGTTTCATCTAATAACATACTTTACCTCCAACAAAATAAAAACCAGAAGACAGATATCCCAAATCGAATAAAACCTAGTCTCCCAGGTGGGCATCACATTATACTTTTTAGGAGCCTTAAAGAAATGTTTAAGTTTTCTACACCAAGTACAAATTAGATTCCCTATTAAATCGATCAGTAGGTTATTTATAAAGGATTAAATCTTATCTTCCAGTTCTAAATAAATTATACCACATCATTTTTCTATTGTAAATAGACTTAGAATGAAGTTGATGGAGTTCCCATTGTACCATATTGATAATCAACTGCAACACCATTTACAGTACATCCAGCAAGATATACTGAACCATTGTAATTGATTTGTTTTGTACTACAAGTTACTTCAGCACCACTATATTCAACAGTTAATTGACTGAAATCTGTTGGAACATCACCATGATCTAGTAAATATCCAGCAACAGCAATCTCTGCAGATCTACCATATGCCTCAATACTTCTCTCATTTGCAGATCTTTGAGCAGCCTTAATTATACTCATAACAAGTGGAGTAACTATTAAAGCAATTATTGCCATGATTACTAATACAGCGATTAACTCGATTAAAGTGAAACCTTTTTTCTTACTCATGCTCTTCCCTACCTTTCCATTAAAATAATATCATATAATTACTCATTTTTCAATACTTTTGTGAACTTTTAGTGAAGAAATGTAAAATGATAGTAAAGTATAAAAGATTGGTGTTACTATAACTACTTCAATATTAAATAAACCTTGAATTAAATATGATAGTATTGTAATTAATAAACACATAGATATTGTATTAATATTATTTCTTATTAAATTGAATATACTTATAATAAACATAATAAATGAGTTTAAACCAAGTATACCAATATTAATTATCATAGTTAGATAAATATTACATGCAGAATCATTTATATTAACATACCCCCGTGATACTAAATCATTAAAATAATTATTGGTAAATATAATATAAAATGTATCTACTCCACTACCTAATAATATATGATTCATATTAATCATTTTTATTGTTCTTTTAATCAAAAACATTCTGTATGTCCCAAATGAATCATCAAAATTACCACGCATTATTGAGTGTAATTCATGGATAAATCCTAATTTAATATCAATAAAATATACTCCAAGCAATAGAATAATAGAGAATACAATTAAAAACATATAACTAATTTTAATATTATTCTTATTTACTATATTATATTTTTTATTACGTATTATAATCATACCAAACATAATAATTATAATAATTGGTAAAATAATAAAATACTTATCTAACTGATATATCAATACAACTATTAATATACTTAAAGCAATACATAAATACTTAAATAAATAATTACTACATAAAACTACATATGGTAATATTAATAACATTATTATAAATAAACTAACATACATACTTGTTACATTTATAACCATCATTACTATTAATGATGAAATAACTGATATAATCAAATATAATTTATTTATTCTCTTTGCAAATATAAATAAAGTTAAAGAAAGTGTTATATACATAGTATAAAGTAATCCTACTGTATCCACATTACCTATAGTAGAATAACAATAATCAGTTCCACATATCGCACTATTAAATCCTAATCTTTGTATTATAATTATTATCCCTAAAACAATACTAGGTAATAACACAATATATAGTATATTCTTATTAAATTTATAAGTTAAAGATACAACTATAAAACTAACTATATATATAATATTAACTATTAAACCCTGCATACGGGGGGAACCAATAAGTAAATTATAGCTTTTATAAGGAGATAAAAGTGTAGATATAATCATTAAAAGCAAGTATATTAAAGCAAAGATATACACATTATTGAATTTAAACTCTTTAATACTGATACTCTTATTTAATATCTTAAACATAGTAATAATTAATATTAATAATATATATACAACGCTAACTATAACATACATATTCCATTTAAATACTAATATATTTCTATATCCACTTTTATCTACTAAAAGTATAAATAATACTAATATATATATAAGATAAACATTCGTTATTTTATTTAATAATTTCATATACACTCCTATATAAAAATGTTAGTTATTACTAACACCTTTATTCTTTCTCTTTAAGAGTATTATCATTATCGTCGATACTAATACAATTAAAATAGATAAAATTATTATTATTATAAGTAGAATATTCATAACTCCATTACTATTACTTTCAATAGATACGCTATTATCTATACTAGACATAGTTATAAAGTAGTCACCTGATTCACTAACTTCAAATTCTATATATCCATCTTTTACTTTTAATGATTTACTACTATTTATTAATTCTTTATTATTTTTATTATAATAGTATATATTTAATAAATCATTATCTTTATATTTATCTCCTACATATAACTTAATCTTTGTACCTTTTGGAATGATATTATCACCACTAACTACAATATACATTCCATCGGCATAATTAGATAGTTTATAAATATCTTTATTCTTCTCTAATTCATACGATACAGTAGTTAAAAGTGAATCAAAATCATTTATCTTAGAACCATCTATTATCCAACTATATAATAGTTTTTTATTATCATCATAATAATTAAGTTTTACTTTTCTTTTACTTTCTTTTATTTTACTTAAATCTTGCGATGATAACTTACTATCAGCTTTAATATTAATGTTAATATCATTTATATCTTTGATAAGTATATCACTTAAATCTTCTAGATAATATCCATCATTTCTAGTTACTTTAATATTTATTTTATTTTCACTACCACTCTCAGATTTAATTATAATCTCTATATTATTATCTCCAACATTTAGATCATGTTTACCAGTCCCAGTTATAGTAGCTTTTGTATCTTCAGCTGATGCATTAACATTTATACTAGTTACATCATTACTAACAGAAAGTGTATAGTTATTATTATCTACTTTTGTAAGATCGTACCCTTCTATAGAGATTTCTTTTAAGTTATTATTATTTGATTTATCTTCTTTCTTTTCTTCTTTATTAGTCTGATTATTGTTTGTATTATTACTTGGTTGTGGGGTTGGAGCTGGTGTTGGAGTTGGTGTTTTTTTAGGTACTACATTAACAACTACAGTTCTAGTTTGACCATATAAATCATCTGAATCAAATGTTGCTGCATCTAATACTAGAGTTATTGTAGATGTACCCTCACTTACTCCAGTTACTGTTACACTTCCAGTTTTAGTTTGTCCTTCATCTACCATTCCAGTTGTCCAATAAGATGTACTTACTTGTGCAACTCCACTATTTGATGATGATATAGATACATCTCCTATTGTATTTGTAGCTATAATATTAAATGATTTTGTACTTCCCACTTCAATAGTTAAAGAAGCAGGAGAAGCAGATATTCCACCTGTAGCTTTAATAACCATTGGAAATATCATTAATAATACTACAATAACTATATTATTTATTAATCTCTTCATTAATTTGCTCCTCCTTTTAATTCTTTAATTTTATTATAAATCTTAACGTAATCTAAATAACTAATCTTATTATCACCAGACATATCTGCTGCAAGCAAATATTCATCAGTTAATAATTTCTTATTACTACTTGGATTTTTTACTTTCTGTATATGATTATATACATTTACATAATCAAGATAATTTATTTTACCATCTCCACTAGTATCACCTAAATAAGCAATCTTGTATTCATAATTAACGTTATTTATATTAATCTTTATAATATCTCCAGTCTTAATATTATCATCAGTAACAAGTTCATTATTTTTATTATAATGACTATATGTAGTAGATGTTGAATAAGTAGTTATATTATTGCTTAAATTATTAAAACTATTATCATTAACTACAAGTACATCATCTTTTAAAGTAATACTATCATCTATCTTCTTTATACCATATATTTTAACTTTATTTGATCCTTCTAAATCATCATAACCACTAACTGTTATTTTATAATTAACTGTGTACTCTCCTACATCCTTAAACTTAGGTAATTCATCTAGATCATAATTAGTATTATTTATTGAATACTTAATACTATAATTACTTGGTTCAATACTTATATTTATTGAATGTTCCCCATTATCAAATAAACCTTCATAATCAGTTGAGTTATTAACTATTGTATTATTAGTAATATTAATATTCTTCTCATACTCATATTCATTATAATTATCATCTATAAATACTTTATATTTTACTTTATATGTTCCAATATCTTTGTATTCAGGAGATTCTACTAATGTATAATTTCCATTATCATCCATAAATCTTATTGTTGCATTTGGACTACTTGTTATATCTAGATTAATTCCATGTAAATTACCATCATATTCGTATGTTGCATCAATTGTATTATCTACAATATTAATATCTGCCTTATCAATTACAAACTTTAATGTTATATCATCAGTTGTATCATCACTCCAAGTATAATTATTATTATTTAATGATATTACTACATTACTAACTCCAGCATTAGTCATTTTATTACCAGTTATGTTCATTTTACTACCATCAAAGTTATTAAGTACTACTTCTTGTTCTAAACCATTATATGTATACGTTCTATTATCTAATGTAGGTTTAGTAAGTTCTAGAGGAACTATTCTAATATTTACTTCAAACTCTTTTTCTTGTTTACCATTATCAAATGAATAATTTGTAAACTTATTATCTGTTAATCTTAGTTTAATTCTAGTTGTATATGTACCAACATTAGTATCTGATACATATGCATTTAATAATTCATAATCAGACTTATTAAGATTAGAAACACTTATATAATTAGCTATATCATTAGTTCCATCATATGTTTTATCTTGAGTAGTAATATTTGGAATAATAACTGTTTTGGTATTCATTACTTCAACACTAATATCTATGTCATCAACAGTTTCATAATTATTAGTATCTTCTGGCACATATCTTGCTTTATATGTAATTGTTCCAAGTTCTTCTAAAGTAGTATCATTTACCCATTCAAATCCACTAGGCAGTTCTATATCACTTAATTTATCACCAATATTAGCTTTTATATTAGTAGGAACAGTATACTCTGGAGTTAATTTAGAAACAGTTACAGGAACTTCTTTTTCTAGTTTATACCCTGTATCAGTTGTAGTACTAATTATAAATGATGTATCTCCTGCTTTTAGAGTTTCTCCATTATTATACTTTATAGTATAATTATCAGTAATCGTTTCCTCTCTAACATAAGCAGTCTCACCATGATTCTTTTCATTATATGAGTTAACAACACTTAAATTAGTTGTATCTACTGTATCAAATGCATTATAATTTGTTTTACTTAAATTTACATTTGTATCAAAAGGGTCAATTGTTCTGTAACCAATATCAAATCTATCAATATAATCTTTTAAATTAGTTAAACTTGAATGATACCAATATACAAGTTTATCTGCTTTCGCTTTTGCAACACAGTTTGTAGCATAATTAGTAACTGACTTTGGAACATACACTTTTTCTAAATCTGGATTATTATAAAATGCATATTCTCCTACTGTAGTTACTCCTTCAGGTATTTCGATAATATTTAAATTTTGATTTGCAAATGCATATGAATCTATTATTTTAATATCATCTGGAATAATTGCAACTACTTTATCATTCTGAACCTTAGTCATACCAAAAACAAGCTTGGAATTCTCAATTTCTATTATTTCATTATTTACACTGCGATAATGATTATTGTTCACATCAACCGTAACAGTCTTAAGATCTTGATAATCAATAAATGATGTAGATGATATACTATTAACACTAGCTGGAATATTCAAACTAGTCAAAATAGATTTTTGAAATGCATATTCTCCTATTTTTTTAACACCATTTTCGATATTTAGAGAACTTAAGTTAGTACAATCACTAAAAGCATATTCCTTTATTTCACTAACTGTTGCAGGAATCACTATGCTATCTATATTTGTATTACTAAATGCATATTCTCCTATATATGTTAATCCATTTGGAAGTGTAACATCTTTCAAATTATTATTGTTATTAAAGGCATATGCGCCAATAGTCCTTAAATCATTTGAAAATGAAATATCTTTTAGAGTATAACAATTATAAAATGCATATTCTCCTATATAATTTAATTTTGCATTAATTGCCTGTAAATCTTTAACTCCATAAAAGGCATTATCTAAAACACTAATACTCTCGGCTTTAATATCAATATTATTAATATTAGAATTTTTAAATGTACTATTTCCAATTTCAACAACACTACTTGGTAAAATTATTGATTTAATAAAATCGTTTTCTTCAAATAAA
Source organism: uncultured Erysipelotrichaceae bacterium (assembly GCA_902779035.1). Lineage (GTDB taxonomy): Bacteria > Bacillota_I > Bacilli_A > RF39 > UBA660 > RUG12438. The sequence goes on from CACZAH010000023.1 coordinate 15,854, forward strand.
CTATCTCCCAATGAAACTACATCATAACCATCTATAATAGATGGAATATATACTCTAATAGGTTTATTATCATCATATAAAAATCCAGTAATTTTAATTGAATTATTATCAGTTATTTGATATTCAAATCCACTAGTAGTATTATTGCGATTATCTACAGTTAGAGTTGTAGTGCTTTCTTTGTATTTAACGCTTACAACTTGTTCTGTATAACTAAATGCATCATAATTAGTTATTTCAACATCATCAAGCTCTCCTATTTTTTTAGTTACATAATCATTTTCCGTATAGTAAATATTTATGTCTGCATCCATTAAGTTTGTTATATTGCCATAGTTGAGTGTTGGAATATAAGTATCTGTAAACTCAATTTTTACTACCTCATCAATGTCTACTTCATCACTTTTAAATACATTATATTTATCGCAATTATCATTAGCACCATCACAAAATTCGCGATTTCTAAAATTAATCATTCCATAACCAAAATATTTATCCCAGCCATAATCACCAAGGTCATCAACTGTCGACTTTAATACATCAACAGTATCTTCAAAACTTAAATTTTTATTATAACTCTTCACAACAGCAACAGCTGCAGCAACATGTGGAGTTGCCATTGATGTTCCACTTATTATTTCGTGTTCATTATCATCATTATTTCCATTATTTTGTGAAATTATTGTATTTTCTCCCATTATACTTCTAATATTAGTTCCAGGAGCTGCAAAAGTAATGTTGAAACCAAAATTCGATCCAGAGGACTTCATAAAATTCCTAGAAATATTTGAAACACCAATCGTATTATTAAATCCAGCAGGATATAATAATTTTGAATTATTATTGTTTCCAGCACCCGCAACTACAATAATATTTTTTTCTTTAGCTGATTCAATGGACTGATATAAACTAGATTCATTCCAATCTGGAGATGCTAGACTAATATTAATTACATCAACATTATTATTCATAGCATAATACAAAGCACCTGTTACCTGGACTAAAGTATGATTGCCATTTGATGTTTTTATTGGCATTATTTTTACATTGGATGGTGTCCCCTCCGCAATTGTTCCAGCTATATGTGTTCCATGTCCCCTTACATCAGTTACATCAGTACTACCATTTACATTATACACTTTTTTAATTCTATCACTAGAAAAATATCGATTAAACAATTCTTTATCCAATCCACCATCAATTATTGCAACAACAACCTCATCCTTATTTTCGGTTTCATCTATAGCATAATCAAGGCCCATTGCCTCTATTCCCCAAGACATATAACCAGTACTGCCTGACTGTGGTTCGTCAGATTCTGAATCACCTAATTCTTTTAAAATAGTATTTTCTTCAACGCTCAAATAGTTATCAGCTTTTAACTTTTTATATGCTTCTTTTCTATCTTTTTCAGTTTCATATTGTAAAAAGTATTGATGATTAGGAGCGTTTACAACTTGAACCGCACCATATGTATTCTTAATACCATTTTCTGATATTACTATTAATATATTTTCTTGATTATTTCTTGCGGCCATCTCTTTATAATCATTAAAATAATCATCAATAAAATCTTTATCCAATTCATCTATATTAATTAGTTCTTTTAATCTTTCTTTCTTACTTTTTTGTTTCTTAGTATCTTTATTATTAAAAAATATAGTTGTAGATATAATTCCAATTATAATTACAACTATTAATGATAATATCTTAATTCTTTTTTTCATATAGCACACCTCTAAATTATTACATATTTACAAGTACATTAACTACATCTATTCCACTTAGTAATAAAATAATAGCTGCAATACTTAAATAAGGGCCAAAGGGGAGTTCATGACTACTATTTTTCTTCATCATAATAAGTGATATAGGAAGTCCTATAAATGACGCAATGAATATGGACGCTACTGAACTAGGTATTCCAAGTACTAGTCCAAACGTAAACATTAATTTAATGTCTCCACCACCCATTGACTCTTTTTTAAATATAATATCACCTAGTGTTTTAATTGATAACATAATAAGTAAACTAGCTATTCCATATATAAGTGACATCATTGATGCTTTAAAACCAATATTAATTATTAAAAGTATAAATATTAAAATATTACCTATAATTAATACTTCATCACATATAACCATGTATCTTATATCGCTTACAATTACAATAGCCAACATTGATATAAATATTAAAGCAATAAATAACTTAATACTTATACCAAATCTAATATAGGCTATTAGAAATAGAATTGCAGTTAAAACTTCTATAATTGTACTAAGTACCGGAATCTTACTTCGACAATTTTTACACTTACCACCTAAAAAAAGAAAAGAAAACACTGGTATTAATTCAAGAATACCTAATCTATGATTACAATTAGGACAATGTGATGGAGGATTTACTATTGATTTTCCTTCTGGTAATCTTTCACCTACTACTGTATAAAATGAACCTAGTATTAGTCCAAAGATGAATATAACTACACCATAATATATATCCATCTTATCACCCTAAATTCTGTACTGATTCATACATACTAAACATTGGAACTATTACAGATAATATTATAGAACCTACCATAAATGCAAGTAATACTATAATAATTGGCTCTATTAATGATTTTAATCTTAATATCGCACTTCTATGTAATGATGAGTAATACTCACTTACTTGTTCCATCATGTCAGCAAGTTTACCGGTTTTTTCACCTGTTACAATCATCTCATATGCTGGAAGCGGGAATGCCCAGTGGTCTTTAAATGCAACAGATATTTCTTCACCTTTTTTAATGTTTTCAATAGTTTCATTAATCATATCATGATATACTTCATTATTTGTAAGTTCATTTAATATTTGCATAGTATCAGTAATAAATACATCATGTCTTAAAAGTGTTGCGAATGTTTTAGAGAATATTGTTACTTCGTTATAAATCATAATATTCCCAATAAATGGAAGTCTCATTCCAATCTTTTGAAAGAACATCCTGAAGTCTTTTGATTTTCTATATAAAAGTATAAATGTAGCAAGAATAATAATTATTACTAATAAGATAGTTATTAAATTATTTTGAAAGAAATTAGAAATACCTATTACAGTCTTAGTAAAATGTGGTATTTTTGTATTTTCCATAGTGGTATAAATATCTACAAACTTAGGTATAACATATACCATTATGAACATAACTACTGTAACTGCAAATGTAAATATAATAGTTGGATATGTTAAAATACTAATCATTTGTCTTCTAGTTTCTTCTATATCGCCAAAGTATACAGCCATATCATCTAGAGATTCTGCAAGTGATCCAGTCATTTCTGATGTTTTTACCATATTAATTAGTATAGATGGAAATGCTTCTCCCCTATTCATTAAAGCCTTACTAAAACTATCTCCACTATTAATATCATATCTCATCTCACGTAAGATATTTTTAAAACACATATTCTTAGTTTCACGAGCCATTATACTTAATGCTTCAGATAGTGGAATACCAGCCTTAATATAAGTAGATAACTCAGTTAACATAAATACTAAATACTTAATCTTTAATTTCTTATTTCTTCTAAAACCATGATTTAATAATTGTATAGATTTACTAGTTTTAACACTTACTACCTCTAATTCTTCACTCTCTAAGAAATACTCAACATCTCTTTTATTGTATGCATAGAAATAACCTTTAATCTTTTTGCCTCGAGAATTTCTCGCAACATATGCCCAAGGAACTCTTTTATCAAGTGATTCTTCTTCATTCTTCTCTAAATTAATTCTATTATCTTTCTTAATAGTCCTCTTTTTACTTTTTTTACTGCCACCTATAGGTTTAGTAAAAAAATCAACTATATTACTAAATATACCTTTTTTCTTCTCTTTCATAGGCACCCACCTTTACTATACAAAATTATATCATAAATAATTATTTTTATAAACTTTTTTTGATAAAAAACATATAATATTTTAGAAATATAGAAGGTGAACTATGAATTACTATAATCCTTATTTTTATACAATGCCTGCAAGTATTGCAGAATCCGCACCAAAAGTAGGATTACTTACAAGACTATTTGGAAGAAGTGGAGCAACATTATCATCAATATTAAATGGAACACAGAAGGTATTAAATGTTGCAAATCAAGCAATACCACTAGTAAAACAAGCACGTCCTATGGTAAACAATGCTAAAACAATGTTTAGAATAATGAATGAATTTAAAAGAAGCGATATAAAACAAAAGAAAAATAGTAATAAATATAATCAAGTTAATACTAACAATACGCCTAATATTACTAGCACAAGCACAAATAATGAATATAATAACTATCAAACAGTAAGTACTGGTCCTACATTCTTTGCATAAGAAATGACTTGATGATATTTCACCAAGTCATTTTGTTTTATAATAACATTATAATTGAATTTTTTAATCGCTTATCTAACTCAGTCTAGAGAGCAGATTTAGGTAATATTATAACTGGACGGACAACACCGTTGTAGTTGTAGACATAGCCACGGTTATTGCCGTTATGCATACTTCTAAAACTGCCATCGTTATCCACGTACCAGACAAAAGACGTCGAATCATTATAATGATAATGGCTCATTGTCCAATACCAGTAATTTGAATTATATAGCCAGGTTGGAACATCATCTGTTTTTACCCAATCTTCGTCACAAGTTGGACAAGTTTGCTTCCATTCATAACCTAAGTTTGATACTTCATCAATTGTAATCAATCTCGCTTCGGTTGCTATTGGGGCCTGTTTTGTTTTCCAAGCATCTACTACATATTTTATCTCTGACTGAGCATAATCTGTTGTACAACCAGAAAATGTACCATTAACATTTTTATATCCACAAGTTTCACTTGTATAATATGCCATTCCTCCATAACCATTTGCATCACTAGCTTTTTGAAAATACCATGCATTTGAATAAATAGTTGCATACATATTTACATGATTATGTTATGTTCCTACTCCGCCATATTGATTTACTTCTGCCTCAGTTAACGGTTCAGCTTTTAATAGTGTTAAAGTTGATTCTGATGCACTAGAATTTTTTATTACATAATAATTTACATTATTATATGTAACTGTATCTCCTACTGAATATGCATCATAAGTAATTACTTCTTCAGTACCATATGTGTAATCTCCTGTAGATCTTCCTGCAACTGTACATCCAGCTAAATATACTGATGAATCAGTATTGATTTGTGTTGTAGAGCATACTACTTGACTACCTGAATATTCAATTGTTAATTGTGATACTTCTGTTGGGAATTTACCTGTATCAAGTAAATATCCTGCAATTGCTAGTTCAATAGACCTACCGTATGCATCAACTGATCTTTTATCAGCTGCTACTCTTGCCTTTCTAATAATATTCATAACAAGTGGTGTAACTATTAGAGCTATTATTGCCATAATTACTAATACTGCTATAAGTTCGATTAATGTAAATGCTTTACTTTTTCTTTGTTTCATTATATACCTTCTTTCTTTAAATTTCATG
>CACZAH010000024.1 GCA_902779035.1 uncultured Erysipelotrichaceae bacterium
AAGAATGCTTCATGACGCAAAAAGAAAAGTTGAAGATGAGCTAACTAAAAAGTTTGAGAAGCAACTTGAGGCTAATACTAGAGAAGTAACACAGGAAGTAACACAGGAAGTTACTGAAAAGACTACTTTAGATATGACTCGTAAGATGAAACAAGAAGGTGTATCTAACGATATTATATCTAAGGTAACTGGACTATCTTTTGAAGAAATAGAAAATATATAACTAATATAAACAAGAATATATAATTGTATTCTTGTTTTTACATTATATATAATGAAAGTAGAAATTAAAAAAAATTGCAAAAGTGATTGACAAACAAGGAAAAAATCTATATAATTGATAAAGCAAGCAGAAATATTAGGTAATGGAGGTGTACGATGAAGAGAACATATCAACCAAATAAACATAGAAGAAGTAAGAAATTAGGTTTTATGGCTAGAATGAAAACTAGTATTATTAAAAGAAGAAGAAGAAAAGGTCGTAAAGTATTATCGCATTAATAATCACTCTAGTAGTGATTTTTGTTTTTAAGGTGATGTAATGAAAAAGATAAATATATTAAAGAATAATCGTGATTTTACTAGGATTATAAAAGGTAATAAATCATTTAAATATAAGGATTATATTATATATATAGAAAGAGATACTAATGATTTATATAAGTTTGGTATATCTGTTAGTAAAAAAATTGGTAATGCAGTTGTTAGAAATAAATTAAAAAGGCAAATTAAGAATATAATTGATAAGAAATGCTATGAAAATTCGTTTAATTGTATTATAATATTAAGGAAAGGCATTTTAAACAAATCTTTTAATGAGATGAGTGAAGAGTTATATAGTGCTTTTGAAATATTAAAATTATTTAAGGAGGAACGAAGTGAAAAAGAATAGTAAATTAAAAATTGCGTTTTTAGTAATTCTACTTGTTGTAATGACTGGATGTACTAAACAATTAAAAGATGTTAATGGTAAGATAGTTAAGAATGAGGAAACTGGTCAAACATTACCATCTAATATATTATGTAAGCCTACTGATAAGGATATTATTAAACTTTATGAAACTACTCGTGAAAAACAAATTAAGAGTCTTGACAAAAAGTTAAAGAATGATGATATTACTAAAGCAGAATATAAGAAAAAGAAAAGCAAGTTACTTGATGTTAATAAGTTAGTTGCTTGTAAGAATTTTAAAGTATCATCTGGTGGTTATGAAGGTTTATGGACTACATTCTTTGTTAAACCACTTGCTTGGGTATTAATTCAGTTAGGTGGATTCTTAAAGAATTATGGTCTTGCAGTAATTGCGGCTACTCTACTTATTAGACTAATTTTATTCCCAGTTACAAAAAAGGCTGCAAAACAATCTGAGTTAATGAAACTTGCACAAGATGATTTATCTAAGATTGAAAAGAAATATAAAAATAAAAATGATCAAGAATCTATGACTATGAAAAGTCAAGAGATGATGGCTGTATACAAAAAACATGGTATTAATCCAATGTCTGGATGTTTATTTGGAATTATTCAAATACCATTATTCCTTGCTTTCTATGAAGCTTTATACAGATTACCAGTATTATTTGAAGACAAATTCTTAATATTTAATATGTCTACTACTCCAATATCTGGTATGTCTTCTGGTAATTATATCTACTTTATATTGCCAGTAATCGTTGGTGTGGTTACTTATTTCTCATTCAAATTAAATAGTGGTGCATCAATGGGGGCTGACCAAGCAAAACAAATGAAAACAATGATGATGATAATGATGGTACTAATTGTATTTACATCATTCTCAATGTCAACTGCTATTATAATTTACTGGATTACTAATAGTTCATTTACTATTGTTCAAAATTTATTAGTTAAAAGGAGTAAGAAATAATGATTAATGTATATAACTTTGAAGATAAAACTGCTGAAGATTGCAGAATGAAATGTTTAGAAGAATTAGATGTATATGATGATGAAATAATTACAAGAGAGTTTGAAGAAGATGGTAATTATCATATGGAAGTAATTAAGATTGATGATATTAAATCTTATGTAAAAGAGTTTTTAACTACTCTACTTTCTAAGATGAATATAAAGTCAACTGTTACTGTATATGAAGATGAAAAGATTTTTACTGTTAAGATTAAGAGTAATGATAATAGAGTTTTAATTGGTAAAGATGGTAAGAATTTATCTGCAATTCAGTTTATAGCAAGACAAGTAGTTAGAAATATGACTAATTTTAACATTAAAATTAATCTTGATATATCTAATTATAGAGAGAAAAAAGAAAAATTCTTTGAGAGTGATATTAAAAAGATTATTAATGAAGTATTATCTAGTAAGACTGATACTAAGTTAGATCCTATGAATTCATATCAAAGAAGACTTGTACATAATGTTGCAAATAACTATTATAATATTGAAACTGAGAGTGTTGGCGAAGAACCAAATAGATGTGTAACAATTAAATACGTGGAAAACTAATACTACTTTGTAGTATTTTTTCTTAAGGAGGATTATATGAATGATACAATTTGTGCGATATCTACCCCACTTGCACCTGGTGCGATTTCAATAATTCGTATGAGTGGTAGTGGTGCGATAAGTATTGCAAATAAAGTGTTTGTTGGTAAGGATTTAGAAAAAGTTAATGATCATACAATTAATTATGGACATATTTATGATGGAGATGAATTAATTGATGAAGTAATGGTATCTGTAATGCGTGAACCTAATACTTATACGCGCGAAGATGTAATTGAAATAAATGCTCATGGTAGTATTGCGAGTGCGAAAAGAATATTAGAACTACTTCTTAAAAATGGGTGTAGACTTGCAAATCCTGGGGAATTTACTGAACGTGCATTTATTAATGGTCGTATTGATTTAGTTGAGGCTGAGAGTGTTATGGATATAATTGATTCTAGTAATGAAAAAGCACTATCTATGGCCGTTAATCAATTATCTGGTAGTACTTCTAATAAGATTAAAGAGATTAGAAAAATGATTAGTGATATTGAAACTAATATTGAGGTAAATATTGATTTTCCAGAGTATGATGATATAAATGTTTTAACTAATGAGATTATTAAACCTAAATTAATTAATATTTCTGATGAATTGCATACTTTACTTAATAATTCTAAAGATTCTAAAATAATTAAAGATGGTATAGATACAGTAATTATAGGTAAACCTAATGTAGGTAAAAGTAGTATTTTAAATAAATTACTTGAGGAAGATAAAGCAATTGTTACTGATATTCCTGGTACTACTCGTGATATAGTTGAAGGTGTTATTGATATAAATGGTATTAGACTAAATTTAATTGATACTGCAGGTATTAGAGAAACTGATGATTTAGTTGAAAGTATAGGTGTTAAAAAGAGTTTAGAATTAATTAATAAGGCATCATTAATTATATTTGTACTTAATAATAATACAGAAATTACTGATAGTGAGTATGAGATATTAAGTAAGATTAAAGATAAGAATTATATTATTATTATAAATAAAATTGATTTAGATAAAAATATTGATGATAGTAACTTAAATAATGTTATATACATGTCTACAGTAAATGATATAGGTATTGATGATTTAAAAAATAAGATTATTAATATGTATGAGTTAGATAAACTTAATACTAAAGATTTTAATTATTTAAGTAGTGCGAGAAGTATTAGTTTAATTGAAAAAGCAATTGATAGTATAGATAAAAGTATTGGTGCTATTGAAGAAGGACAACCTATTGATATAGTTGAAGTTGATATTTCATCAGCATCAGAATACTTAGGTGATATATTAGGTATAAATTATAAAGAAGATTTATTTGAACAGTTGTTTAGTAACTTTTGTTTAGGAAAATAAATAGTAGTGCATAATCGCTACTTTTTATATGATTGTGTGTTATTGTTAATTTTATAAATATGATATATAATATTGAGGTATTAATGAGGTGAGTTTATGTATGATGTAATTGTTATTGGTGGTGGACATGCTGGGTGTGAGGCTTGTTTGGCTTCTGCTCGTATGAAGCATAAAACGTTATTAGTTACGGGAAATATTAAAAATATTGCAGATATGCCATGTAATCCATCTATTGGTGGTTCTGCTAAAGGAATAATAGTTAGAGAAATTGATGCCTTGGGTGGAGAAATGGGAAAATGTGCGGATAAGTCATTAATTCAAATGAAGATGCTTAATAGTTCTAAAGGCCCTGCAGTTAGATCACTTCGTGCACAAGCAGATAAGATTACATATCCTAAAGTGATGTTAGAAACTCTTAAATCTACTGATAATTTAGAAATACTAGAAGCAATGGTTAAAGAGATAATTGTAGAAGATAATATAGTTAAAGGTGTTATCTTAGAAGATGGAAGGATTATTAATTCTAAGGCAGTAATCATTACAACAGGTACATATTTAAAATCTGATATTCTTGTTGGGTCTACTCGTATTAGGAAAGGTCCACATGGTGAAAAGACTAGTAATTATTTAAGTGATAATCTAAAAGAGTTAGGTTTTACTATTAAGAGACTTAAAACTGGTACTCCACCTAGAATAGATAAAAGTACTATTGATTTTAGTAAAACTAGAATTGAAAACGGAGATTCTACTTCTTATACATTTAGTTATGAAAATAATATATATTATGATGTAGATAATCAGGTTCCATGTCACTTAATCTATACAACACCAACTACTCATCAAATTATTACTGATAACTTAAATAAATCAAGTATGTATGGTGGACTTGATGATATAAAGGGTGTTGGTCCTAGGTATTGTCCTTCTATTGAAGATAAAATAGTTAGATTTAGTGATAAAGAAAGACATCAGTTATTTTTAGAGCCAGAAAGTATTTATTATGATGATATATACTTACAAGGTTTTTCAACGAGTATGCCAATTGATGTTCAAGAGAAAATGGTACATAGTTTGCCAGGACTTGAGAATGCAAAAATACTAAAATATGCATATGCGATTGAATATGATGCGATAGATTCTAAACAACTTAAATTATCTTTAGAAACAAAGATTATTGATAATCTATTTACTGCAGGACAAATAAATGGTACAAGTGGTTATGAAGAAGCAGCCTGTCAAGGATTAATTGCTGGTATTAATGCTGCACTTAAATTAGAGGGTAAAGAGCCATTAATACTTAAAAGAAGTGAAGCATATATTGGAGTATTAATTGATGATTTAATTACAAAAGGTATAATGGATCCTTATCGTATGCTTACATCACGTGCAGAATATAGATTATTATTACGTAATGATAATGCTGATATGCGTCTTACAGAATATGGACATGATGTAGGGTTAATAACTGATGATAGATATAATATGTTTATTTTAAAAAAAGATTCAATTAAGAATTTAATTAATGAACTTAAAACAAAGAAGATAACTCCTACTGAGTTGGGAAATAATTTTTTAAGTGAGTTAAATACTACTCAAATAAAGGATTCTATTACATTATATGATTTATTAAAAAGACCTGAGGTAAAAATAGATAGTTTACAAAATATGTTTGGGAAATATTCAAAAGATGTTTTAGAACAAGTAGAAATAAGTGTTAAATATGAAGGGTATATTAATAAGGCATTAAAAGAAGCAGAAAAGTTTAATGAATTAGATTCGAAAAAGATACCAAGTGATATTGATTATTCAAAGATAAAAAACCTAGCAAGTGAAGCAAGACAAAAGTTAGAAAATGTTCGCCCTACTTCTATTGGACAAGCAAGTCGTATTAGTGGAGTTAATCCTGTTGATATATCATTAATTATTGTTTATATAAAAAAGGAGTATTTTTATGACAGAAAGTGAGTTTATTAAACATATTGAAGATTTAGGTATTACTTGTGATGATGATAAACTAAGTAGGCTAAATAAGTATTATGAAATGCTTGTTGAATATAATAAGGTTATGAACCTAACGGGTATTACTGATAAAAAACAAGTATATCTTAAACACTTTTATGATTCATTAACTATTGCGAAAGTAATTAATTTTAATGAATATAATACATTATGTGACATAGGTACTGGTGCTGGGTTTCCAGGCTTAGTAATTAAAATACTTTATCCACATTTGAGAATAACTCTCGTTGATTCATTAAATAAAAGAATAAATTTCTTAAATGATGTAATTAAAGAACTAGGATTAACTGATATTGAAACTGTACATGCAAGGATTGAAGATTATGCTTATAATAATAAAGATAGATTTGATATAGTTACTGCACGTGCGGTTGCGCCCCTAAATATTTTATTGGAATATGCAATTCCTATTACTAAAGTTAATTCTTACTTTATTGCAATGAAAGGTAAAATAGAAGATGAAACTACTTATAGTAATGCACTTAGAGTATTAAAGTCAGAGGTAGAAGAAATTAAAGAATTTAAATTACCAATTGAAAATAGTGATAGAACTATCTATAAAATAAAAAAAATTAGTAAAAATAATGGGAAATATCCAAGAAAGCCTTCTGAAATTAAGAAAAACATGTTATAATTCTATTGTATTAAAATAGTAGACAAGATATTATATAGGGGGAATTATAATATGGAATTAGTTAAAAATACTAATATGGTTGTACTTGAAGATGAAAATAAAAAGCTTGTTATTCAATTTATGAATAATGGAGATTTATATTGGGTTATTAGTGATAAAAGTAACAGTAATATAAAAATATTTGAAATTACGAAGGAAGATTATCAGATTTATGAATTGTTTGAACTTTTATATAATGATATAAAAGTTAAGAATATCTATAATGTATATGAAGAGATAAAAAAATGTACATCTAAAGAGCAACTTCAAAAAGTTTATCGAAAATATGAAGAACATAATAAGTATATTAAAGAATATGATGATTTAAATATTTCTGATTCAATAACGTGAGTAAGTGATAATAATCATTATGATATTGCAAATATCGTTACTATTTTAAAAGAAGAAGATAAGTATGTACTTGTTTTTAATCTAAGAGATTATCAGAGTCGTAATTCGATTAGATTTAGTAATAGTGGCTGTAGATATAATCCTTATAATAGATGTTTTATGAAACATTTTAAGAATCTAGATAATCTAGAGATAGATAAAGAACAAATTAATATTGAAGAATATATGTATTTAAAGAAAGTTAAGAAGTTGTAAAAGTTCTTTATTTTTTTATATTTTAAAATTATTTCCCAAATATTATTGCATTATTTCCCAAAATGTAGTAATATGTATTTTAGGATAGAAAGGAGATAATATGCAAGAAGTTAAGGAGATAAATAAAGTTGTTTATTTATCAAATAATGATATATTGCCTAATAGATTTCAACCGAGAAAATATTTTGACGAAGAAGAAATTATGCAATTATCAGAGTCTATTAAGGAACATGGTGTCATAAATCCTGTTATTGTTCGTAAACTTGGTGATAAGTATGAACTTGTTGCTGGCGAGAGAAGATATAAAGCTAATATCCTTGCTGGTAATGATGATATTCCGGCAATAATAATGGATGTTAATGATAAGGAAAGTTCAGAAATAGCAGTTGTAGAAAATATACAAAGAAAAGATTTAAATGCAATAGAAGAGGCAATTTCTTATAAGAGAATTCTTGATATTGGATATATGACTCAAGAACAACTCGCACAGAAAATGGGAAAAAGTCAATCATCGATTGCAAATAAGATTAGACTTTTAAAGTTATCTGACGAAGTACAGGATGCATTAATGAAAAAACAAATTTCAGAGCGTCATGCAAGGTCTCTTTTAAAGTTAGAATCACAGAAAAAACAAAATGAATTGTTAAAAAGAATAATTAATGAAAGATTAACAGTTAGAAAAACAGATGAGGAGATAGAAAAAATGAATAATAATATGAATAATTTTAATAACTTTTATAATAATGTGCCAAATAATAATCCTGAGCAACTTACTCCAATTATGCCAGGAACAAATGTAACAGATGTTAATATTTCAGGGGGAAATAGTGATCAGATGCAAGCACAGAATACTGGATTAGCTAATCCAGTGGTAGAACCTGTAATGCCAAGTATAACAAATGTAGAAAAAACTGTAAATACAATATCTACTCCACCAGTGCAATCACAAGCAGAACAACAATTTACCGCTCCACAACAAATTAATAATCAAGTTGAATCACCTATTCAATCAGAAGGACAGGTTATACCTACAGTTTCAATTGATGATGTTCTTGCTAAAGCAAATCAACCTTCAGTAGTTGGAAACAAATCTTTTGGTGATAATAGTTATAACTCAAATAATCAAGTGGTAAATAATACACAAATGAATAATAGTATGAGTCAAAATAATAATTTTGAAATGCCAAATTTAAGTCCTATTAACGAGGAACCTACACCTATTTCTTCCCAAAATGAATTTAGTATTCCTGATTTAGGTCCAACAAATGAGCCTGATATTGGAATTGGTAACAATCAATCTATTGAACCTGTTGGGATAAGCAATCCAACACCGGTAGAATTACAGACAAATATTAATGAGAATTCTAGTTTTGGTGTTCCTAATTTAAATCCAATTAGTGAAAATCCAGAACCTATAGATGATTTCTTAAGTTCGATAAACAATAATATGAACCAAGATTCATTAGAAAAATCACAAACTGAAACAACTGATTCAATGAATACTTTTGCTCCATTTAATTTAAATAGAGATGATAATACGATTAATTCACCAATTAATACATCCCCAATAATTGATACAGCAGATGTAAATAATCAAAATAGTATTGGAATTAATAATGGTACAGTTAATATGGACACTCAGCCTATTCCAGAGGGTACACAACAATTTGAGCGAGTTTCAGAACCAATCATTGTTAATGAATACAATGATCAATATGCTCCGATTATGCCTAAACAACAAAATCAACAACCTACAATTGATTTTAAAACAATAATTAGTTTAATTAGAAAATGTTCACAAGCAATTGAAAATAGTGGGTATAAGATTGAAACTGAAGAATATAATTTAGATAATTTATATCAGGTTGTATTTAAGATTGAAAAGAGATAAAGAATGTCAGATGGCATTCTTTATTTGTAGAATTAGCTATAAAAACTTGATGACAATTATAATTATGACTTGAATATTTTAATTTTTCATGATATCTTTACATAGAAAAAGGAGTGTTTATCGTGTTTAATTTAGTTTCAAAATATAAACCAAGTGGTGATCAACCAGAAGCAATAAATAAGTTAGTAGAAGGTATAAAAAGCGGTAAGAAAAGACAAGTGTTATTAGGTGCAACAGGTACAGGTAAAACATTTACTATTGCTAATGTGATAAAAGAGATAAACAAACCTACTTTAGTACTTGCACATAATAAAACGCTTGCTGGACAATTATATGGGGAATTAAAAGAGTTATTTCCTGATAACCATGTTGAGTACTTTGTTTCATATTATGATTACTATCAGCCTGAGGCGTATGTTGCAAAAACTGATACTTATATTGAAAAAGATGCTTCAATAAATGATGAGATAGATGAACTAAGGCACTCCGCAACATCTAGTTTACTTAAATATAAGGATGTAATAGTAGTTGCATCAGTTTCATGTATATATGGTATAGGTGAAATTGAAGAATATAGAAATAAAACACTTACACTTAATGTAGGTGAGGAAGTTGATAGAGATATTGTTATTCATAAATTAATAGATATGCTATATGAAAGAAATAATATAGATTTTAAGCGTGGTACATTTAGAGTAAATGGAGATACATTAGAAATAATTCCTATTAATCAACACAATTCTGGTATTAGAGTAGAATTCTTTGGTGATGAAATAGATAGAATTTCTGAGTTTGATATACTTACTGGTAGTATTAAAAGCAATAAAAAAACAATAACTATATTTCCAGCAAGTCACTTTGTTACTAGTGAGGAAAAATTAAAGCGTGCTATTGAATTAATAAAAAATGAACTTGCTGAACAACTTGTTAAATTTAAAAGTGAGAATAAGTTACTTGAGTGTCAAAGATTAGAAGAGCGAACTAATTATGATATTGAAATGCTTAGTGAAACGGGTTTTTGTCGAGGTGTTGAAAACTATTCTGCTCCATTATCACTTCGTGCACCTGGTGAAACTCCAACAACTCTAATTGACTTCTTTGGTAATGATTTCATATTTGTAATTGATGAATCACACGTAACTGTTCCGCAAGTTAGAGGAATGTATAATGGCGATAGAGCTCGAAAAACTGTGTTAGTTGACTATGGATTTAGGCTACCTAGCGCACTTGATAATAGACCATTAAAATTTGATGAATTTGAATCAAAGATTGATAATGTAATATTTGTCTCAGCTACTCCAGGAGATTATGAACTTGAAACTAGTAGTCAAGTTGTTGAACAGATTATTAGACCAACTGGATTACTAGATCCTATAATTGAAGTTAGACCACAAGAAAATCAAATAGATAATTTAGTTAGTGAGATTAATGATAGAATTGAGAAGAACGAAAGAACACTAGTTACAACACTTACAATTAGAATGGCAGAGGAATTAACTCAGTATTTAAAAAATATTGGTATAAAAGTTGCTTATCTTCATTCTGAGGTAAAAACTTTAGAACGTATGCGTATTATAAGAGAAGTACGTAAAGGTAAATATGATTGTTTAGTTGGTATAAACTTACTTAGAGAAGGTCTTGATATACCAGAAGTTAGTTTAATTGCCATATTAGATGCAGATAAACAAGGGTTCTTACGTAGTAGTAGAAGTTTAATTCAAACGATAGGTAGAGCAGCAAGAAATGCAAACGGACATGTAATAATGTATGCTGATACAATTACTGACTCTATGAGATATGCTATAGATGAGACAGCAAGAAGACGTTCTATTCAGGAAGCATACAATAAGGAGCATAATATTGTACCAAAGACAATTGTTAAAGAGATAAGAGACCTTATTAGCAATGTTGATGAAGAAGGTAACAAGAAAGATAAAAAGAATATTAGCAAGATGTCTAAGAAAGAAAGAGAACTTAGCATTGAACGTCTAGAGCAAGAGATGAAAGATGCAGCTAAACATCTAGATTTCGAAAGAGCTATGGAATTAAGAGATT
Source organism: uncultured Erysipelotrichaceae bacterium (assembly GCA_902779035.1). Taxonomy (GTDB): domain Bacteria; phylum Bacillota_I; class Bacilli_A; order RF39; family UBA660; genus RUG12438. The sequence goes on from CACZAH010000024.1 coordinate 11,113, forward strand.
TAATATTCGAGTTGAAACTAGAAAAATAAAAGGAATAAGAATGAAAAAAAGATTTAAGAAAATCTATATAGAAATTACAAATATATGTAATCTAAATTGTTCATTTTGTAAAAGAACTACAAAGACTAAAAGAAGCATGACTATTGATGAGTTCAAAATGGTAATCGATAAGATCAAACCATACACTGATTACGTTTATTTGCATGTACAAGGAGAACCTCTTCTTCATAAAGATTTAGAAGAGATTCTTTTGATATGTGAAAAAAATGATATCAAGGTAAACATTACGACTAATGGAACTTTAATTCACAACTTTGTGGAAATTTTTAAAAGCAGCAAAGCTATAAGACAAATAAATATATCTTTACATTCTGAGAGTAATAAAGAAGATTACTTTGACAATGTGTTTAAAGCATGTAAAGAATTATCGTCAAACATTTATATAAGTTATAGAATATGGAATTTAAACTCACTTTTACCAACAAAAGAAATGATTACAGTCATTAATAAGTTAAAAGAGTATTACGATATAGATTCTAATACTGAGGATAAACTTCTAAATGAAAAGAGCATCACAATAGATACTAACACTTTTGTGGATAAAGAAAATCTATTCAGTTGGCCAGATTTAGAAAACGATATAGATACAGATGGAAGCTGTTATGGATTAAGAACTCATATCGGAATACTTAGTGATGGAACAGTAGTCCCATGCTGCTTGGACACTGATGGAATTATTAATTTAGGAAATATATATGAAGAAGAGTTAGATACCATTCTAAATAAAAAAATATCCACAGAAATAGTGGAAAATTTTAAAAACGGAAAAGCAATTATGCCATTATGTAGAAAATGTGATTTTCGAAATAGATTTATAAAGTAAATTGTGGTATTATAACAAGAGCCGAGGTGGATACTATGGATGAGATAATAATAAAAGGTGCCAGAGAAAACAATCTTAAAAACATTAACATCACTTTACCTAAAAATAAACTAATTGTAATGACTGGAGTATCAGGAAGTGGTAAATCAAGTTTAGCTTTCGATACAATCTATGAAGAAGGTCAAAGAAGATACGTAGAAAGTTTGTCTAGTTACGCTAGGCAGTTTTTAGGTGGAACTGAAAAACCAGATGTTGATTCCATTGAAGGATTATCTCCATCAATTAGTATTGATCAAAAGACTACTAGTAACAATCCTCGTAGTACTGTTGGAACTGTTACTGAGATATATGATTACTTTAGACTTCTATTTGCAAGAGTAGGAGTACCATATTGTCCAACTCATAATATTCCTATTAAAGGA
>CACZAH010000025.1 GCA_902779035.1 uncultured Erysipelotrichaceae bacterium
CGTGTGTTTGGAAAATATACGTCGGCATATAAAATAGGAGTTAGACCTTTTATAATAAAGACTAACTCCTATTTATTTTTTTATAAAGGAAAATTTATGAAAGAAAAAATCAAGAATTTTATATTAAAAGAAAAAATCAAGAATTTATTTTTCTTGATTATCTTTATCAGCAAGTAGTTTTTTATATTCATCTTCTAAGAAATATATCTCTTTACTACTCATAAACAATACAACACAATCTTCAAATTCTAATAATTTATCTGCCATACCCCTTTCAATATAGTCACCATTATCAAGCTTATCAATTATTGTATAAGGAGTAATTCCAGGATAATCATTAGGGTCCTCTCTATCATAATTAATATCCATAACATATGCTTTATCAGCAAGATTAAGGCTTTGCGCAAATGCATCAGCAAACTCTTCTACACGAGAAAATGTATGAGGTTTAAATACTGCGATTATTTTTTTATTTGGATATTTCTGACGAGCCGCTTTAATTGTAACTTTAACTTCTGCAGGGTGATGTGCATAATCATCAATAATTACATTATCACCAATAAATTCTTCTTTAAATCTACGTTCTGCTCCTTTAAATGTCTTTAAAGACTTAGCTACTTCACGAGCATTCATTCTCTCATAATGACACACTGCAATAACTGCAAGTGCATTAAGTAACATATGTTTTCCAAACAAAGGAAGATCAAAATGGCCATAAAATTCCTCTTCAATTATTACATCAAATTCAGTTCCATCATTCCTATATTCTACATTAATTGCTTTGATATCATTATCATCATCAAGCCCATAATAATAAATCGATGGAGTAACTTCTAAAGAGTGTGTATATTGATCATCACCACACGCTATAACCATTTTATCTGCTTTATTAGCAAACTCTTCATATGCACTAATCATGTCATCTATATCTTTATAATAATCAGTATGATCTAAATCAATATTTGTAATTATTACATATTCTGGCTCATAGTGTAAGAAATGCCGTCTATATTCACAAGATTCTAGAATAAATCTTTTAGAGTCTTTAGTACCATGACCTCTACCATCACCAATTATATAATTACAATTATCCAAATCCATATAAATATGAGATAACATTGATGTAGTTGTAGTCTTGCCATGACAACCTGATATACATATAGTATCAAATGTTTTAGTAAGTTTTCCTAACATTTCTTCATACTCATATATTTTTAAATCCATATTCTTAGCTTTAATTAACTCAGGATGAACATCAAGTTTTAAAGCGGGAGAATATACAACAATAGTATCTTTATCCATTGTATTATTATCCTCGCTATATATTTTTATTCCTCGCTCAACCAACTTATCCTCTGTAAATCTATGTTCTTTTGCATCATCATAACCAACTACATCAAAACCTAAATCTGATAGTAATAATGCAAGCGCACTCATACCAGTCCCTTTTATTCCCACTAAATAATATTTCATAATATTACTTCCTTTCTTTTATGACTTTACATATACTATAATATGTAATTATTCCATCTATTAACATTATAAACCCTAATACAATGATAATCAACGTTTTTTTGAATATGTATTTGGAACTTTCACTTTATCTGTAACAATATCTTGTTTAACATCAACTTGGTGACATAGTCCAATAGTTATAGTTGTTTAACCAATTCCCTTCTAATGGAATTAAATATGAGTTATTATACTGACACATTTTTATATTTAAATCATCAAGCGTAATAAGTCTACCATATTACCTCGCTATAAAATTTATTAAGTAAGGTCCTAATACAAGTAATAATATAAGTGGAACTATAAATAAAACTGATACTATACTTATTTTATTAGGAATCTTATTAATTTGACCTTTAATATCTAGTATTTGCTTTTCTCTTAAATAATCTACTTGATTATTCATAGTATCTATTATACTATTACCAAAATAATTAGTCTGCATTATATTCATGATTATATTATTAATATTTTCTGATGGAATACGCTTTTGCATATCACCGAGTGCTTCTATTAATGATTTACCCACTTTAACCTCATTTAAACAATCTTCAAACTCACTTGATAATTCACTATGAACATTTTTACACGTTAACTCTAAACTATTTTGTAAATTTTTACCTGACTCCAGAGTGAGTGTTAATACCTCGAAATAGTATAATGCTTCTCTATCTAATTTTTGCTCTCTAAGTTTTAATTTTCTAGTAATCAATATATGATAAAATCCCATATAATATAGTATTACTAATAAAGGTAAGAATAAATATGATATATGAGTAAAAAATATTAGGAATAGTGTAAATAAAATTGTAGTAAAAACTCTTAAATTAATAAAGCCTACTGCATCTAATCTAGTTTTCCCTAACATCTTAAGCTTTTTATCAATATTCTCTATATCTTTTTTCAAATATATTTTTTCCATTATATTATGCATAAAGTCACATCCTTACTTTCATTATCTTTCTTACCACTATTATATAAGTTACATATAATATAGCTATTACACCTATTATAATAAATCCTAGTGGGTGTGTAAATAAAGGAGCATAATAATCTTTATTAATTAAACTAATAACTATAACAAACAATACAGGCATAACCGTTAGTGCATACATAATAATTCTAGAACTACCTGTTAGAGATTTTAATTCTAAATTAAGTTTCTGTCTATTAAATAATGTTTTCTCAATAGATGTAAATACTTTAATGATATTACCACCCGTTTTATTTAATACAGATAAACTACTTGTTAGATAAGCTGCTTCTTCTAGTTTAATTCTTTTAGCAAACCTATCAAATACTACTTCAATATCTAGTCCAAATGATAACTCTAAACTCATTTTCTTAAACTCGTCAGAAATAGCGCCATCTAATTGTTCTGCAACTATTTCTATTGCTTGTGTAATACTTCTACCTGATTTGAAACAGTTATTCATAATAATAATTGCTTGAAGTAGATCTTTTTCAATCTTTTTACGATATTTATGATACTTATATGCATATATTATATCTAGTATGAAGTATCCAATAATCATAGGTATTACAAGTTCAAATATATTAAGTATTCTAAATCGTAGAGTTTGTATTATTATTGATGCAATTAATAATACAAAAGATGTAATTATTTTCATTGAAATAAAGTCTATTGCAGTAAATCCATTATTACTAAATGCATCAACATATTTTTGATACTTGTGACTACTACGCCTTGCATAATCAAATCTATCAAGTGAGTCACTAATACGATTTACAAAACTAAATAGTTTTAAAGATATTTTATCAAATATAGATTTAGTATTATCTTTTAAAGGATTAACTGTATATTTTACAAATCTTTTTTCTAACGATACAACTCTATTTAATACAAGTAAGAATACTAATAGACCAACTAATCCTATTATAAGTAATACTTGATTAAAATTAATTAGATAATCTTGATAAGTAACATTGATATTAATATCTTTAGTAGCAGTATTACCTGCAGTATCTACTACAGTATATGTTAATTTCTTAGTACCAAAAGAATTTAAATTAAGAGAATCTTTATTAGTAGTAATACTTTTTGTAATATCACCATCTATATTATCAGTTGCTTTAACACTCTTTAATACATCAATATTCTCTCCTGGCGAGATAGTATAATTATAGTTACCTACTTCAATAGTAGGAGCCTCTTTATCTATTTTATATATACCACTATCTAGATTATACTCTCCTTTTAAAGTAGTTGCTTTAATACTAATCTTATACTCACCAGTTTTATCTAGTTTAATATTAGAATTGTCACTATTATCTACCTTAATATTCTTATATACTACATTATCTTTATATATAGTATACTCATAATTAGTTACAAACGTATTTGGAACATAAGTAACTATGATATCCTTATTAGTTAGACTACTTTCCATTATACTAAGTGTTCCAACTTCATTCATAACATCACCTCTTTTTATTACTTAATCATTCAAAATTGAATTTTTCTCTTTTTCGTATTCTTCACTAGTAATCGCACTAGTATCTAATAATTTCTTTAAATCATCTAGTTCTTGATATTTACTTCTCTTTTTTTCGTCAAATTTGCTTTTAGTAATTATATTTATTACTGGCACAATAAGTGTTCCAAGTACAATTAGAATTGCTAAAACGGCCCATATTTGTTCATATATTTCAGCATCTAAATATAACATAATAATAATTAGTAAATCCATAATAATTGATAATGCAATTGTATAAAAACGTAGTGTGGTTACTAATTGATTGCTAGAATTTATATTCAGAAGCAGGCATATATGAGCTGAAGAAATTGATAAAGTAATTAAAGGAACAATAATATTCACATTAATATTCACAATTGTTATATAATTCCATATCATTAATATAAAATATAAGCAGCTTATAAAGCAGATAGACATTCCAATAACTGAAAGTGGTTTTAATTTTTGTTTCTCATATATAGTTGAACAGCATAATCCAAGCACTGATGATACAAAAACAATTATTGTAGTTAATAATATTCTAACTGTAGTTTCATTCCAAGAATCTAATACTACCCCACTAATGCCTAAAAAAGCACTTAGAACTAGTGTAAAAACTAATATTTCTAATAACAAGTTTTTCATTTTCTCTGCCTACCCAAATATCTTCTTTATATCTTTAATACCTTTAGACTCTAACTTGCTTATAATTTTAGGAATTTTATGTGTTTTAAATGAACCTGATACTTCTCCTTCATCAGTAATGCCTTTTTGATCAAACGAGAATATTTCATTAAGTTTAATATCTTCTCCATCAAATCCAACTACTTCACAAATGCTTGTAATCTTTCTTTTACCATCTGTAAGTCTTGAAATATTTACAACTATATTTATAGCATTTACTATATATTCTCTTATAGCTGCAACAGGTATTTCCATACCAGCCATCAAAACTAATGTTTCAAGTCTATTTAATGCATCAGCAGGACTATTAGCATGCATTGTAGTTAAAGATCCAGAATGTCCTGTATTCATAGCTTGTAACATATCAAATGCTTCTTTACCACGTACTTCTCCTACTATTATTCTATCAGGTCTCATACGAAGTGAATTAATAACTAAGTCTCTTATAGTTACTTCTCCTTCTCCTTCATAGTTAGTCATACGTGTTTCAAGTGATATAACGTGATTTTGATGTAATTTTAATTCTGCTGCATCTTCTATTGTAATAATTCTCTCATCATCATCAATAAATGAAGAAAGTACATTTAGAAGAGTTGTTTTACCTCCACCAGTACCTCCACAAACTATAATATTCATTCTTGCTTTAACACATGCTTGTAAGAATAATGCCATATCATTAGTAAGTGCTCCGCTTCTTAAAAAGTCATCAATATTAGCTAGGTCTGGTTTAAACTTACGAATAGTTAGAACTGGTCCTTTTAATGATAATGGGGGTATTACAGCATTTAAACGTGATCCATCAGTTAATCGTGCATCTACCATGGGAGATGATGTATCTATAGTTCTACCTATTGGTTGAATTAATCTTTGAATAGTTCTTATAATATGTGAATCATTAATAAATGATATACTATCATCTTTAACTACCTTACCATCTAATTCTATATATATTTCATCTTTACCATTAACCATAATTTCAGTTATAGTTTTATCTTTTAATAACTCAGTAATAGGTCCATAACCATTAACTTCATTTTCTATTAAGTTATAGATATAACTTCGCTCTTCAACATTTAAGTCATATCCTTTTAAAGAATTTTCTATTTCATCTTTAATAAATTGTTCTATATCAGCTTGACTATTAAGATTATCATCTATTAAATTCTGTATTATTTTACTTCTAAGTAAATCTAATAATTCTTTATTCTTAAATCTATCATAATCAGTAACTTCAACAAACTCTTCGTTATTACTACTTATATTAAATTCATCTACAAAGTTTCTTGATTCCATATCACACCTACTTTATTAAATCCTCTGCTATATTTTTAAGCACTTTCATACTCTTACCTTTTTGTTTATTTAACATATTAAATATTTTACCATCTACTATATATTTATCTATATCTTTATTAAAGTAATCGCTAGATATTACATAATCTATATTATCTTTAATTAATGATTTAATATCAAATTTATTGAATATAGTTTTTCCTTTATCTCTTGCCTCGTATAATACTATTTTATAGTTTTCAAGATGCATATCAGAAAATATTGATATCATTGTTCTCATATTTTTCAAGTTCATACTATTATTATTAATTAGATATACTATTTCACTACTATGATCCATTGTAACTAGATTAACCTCATTTAACACATGAGAAGTATCTACTAAGACTACATCATAAATAGATGATACTCTATTAAATAGCAGATTTAAGTAATTACCTCTAACTTTACCTGCGTATCTAGGATCATGAGGAGCAGAAATAAAATCTATATTATCATCATAATGAGTTATATAATCCCCAATCTCATAGAAATTATTATTAGTAATGTCCTCAAATAATACATATACATCCTTTTTACTTTCAATATTCAATATTGCTTCTATATCTCCTGAATATAAGTCATTATCTATTATTAATACTTTCTTATTCATATTCTTATATATATTAGCTAAACCTAGCAAAAACGTAGTTTTACCTACTCCACCTTTTACTGAAGCTATAGTTATAATTTTACCTTTTGTAATTGCCATATTATCTCTCCTTATTTATACTAACTTTGCCATCATTTATATTTGCATAATAACTACTAGTAATATCCCTATTAGTAATATTTATTAATCCTTTATATTTAACTTTTACAGTAGCTTTTGCATAACTATTATCAATATCAACATCAATAGATATACTATCTACGTTTTTTAAATTATCCATTATTAAACTCTTCATAGTATCTTTTATATTATTTTTATCTAGATTATTAATCCCATATTTAACACTATTTCTAACTGTATTATTAACCCTTCTATTTTCTATATTCATTAATCCTACATCAGTAATAGCTACACACATTAATATAATTATAGGTATCATTAATATAAACGCTACTAAGACTTGACCTTTATTATTCATTCTTCTCATTAATCATTACAGTCCTTTTCGCACTAATCTCATAAGACTTTCCTAAAGCCTTACCAACAATTGGAGTTATTACATTAACCTTCTTAGATAAAGTAATTACATTATAAGTATCGCCTACATCATACTTAACCTTAGAATCAATAGTCTTAACATAAAATTCTACTTCTTCATTTTTATTCTCTTCATACATGTTAACAATCGTATCTAAGTTATTCTCAAGTTCATATTTCTTAATAATTATATTACCTAAATCAAACATAGCAAGCACTATAAATATAAATATAGGCATAATTATTACAAACTCAACAAGAGCTTGACCTTTATTATTCTTCACAGAATCACTTCCCTAGTCTTATTCTTAATTAATTATATCAAAGTATTCAAAAAAAAGATAGTAAGTTTTCTATCTTTTCAAGCTTTTTATTAATTTTCCGTTAGTATTTACCTATATTTTGTTGTACTGTTTGTATATTTATGTTATAATGTACCCGGATACGTTTGAAATTCAGATGCTTCCTCCTATTATTATCAGGGGACTTTGGTCTTTATCTTAATATATAGGAGGTACAATATGAAGTATATCAACAGAGAAAAAATTCTGTTCACTTTAATATTTCTATTAATAGCAAAAGAAATTTTACTATTAATAGTGCTTATCGTAAGATAAGAAAAGGCATCTGATTCAACTATGTTGTATCAGATGCTTCTTAAAAAGTTTTCGAGGAAGCGTCTGATTCTCACTTCAAACGTATCCTTTTTTATTATATGAGTTTTGCTCATCTATATACATAATATCATAAAATTTTAATTTACGCAAATAACTTTTTAAACTAAATCATTATTATAAATATCTAAATCAAGATAAAACCATGATGAGAATATATTATTTCTTGTTATTTTTTTATTAAGTAGTAAATTCATAAATTGATCACGCGTTAGTTCAATATCATATTTAGTATCATTATCTACTGTAACTTTATCATCTACTGTAATTCTAATTATTTCATTATCTACTTTTATTGAAATATTACCTTTAACTAATTCTTCATAACTCAGCTTATTATTTAAGCATACAGTAATTATTTTTTTAGTATTATTTATACTATATAACTGTCTATTATACACCTTAGACACTTCCATATTGCTTAAAATACTAAGAGTATCATAATCATTATTTAGTACACTTAAATTAATATAATCTCTATTTTTAAATATACCAAAACTTTCTATAACATCTAATAAACAACTACATTTAATTTCATTAATATAATCTTGTTTTGTATTATATATTAAATAACCAATATACTGATCATCTTTAAATATATAATAACTATCACACTTCCACTGAGCTAGTATGTCTTTAAAATTATACGCCGTTCTATTAGCATGAATACCTCTATTATATAAATTTAGACTATCTATTATATAATCATCATTAACACTTTTAAATGTAATATTGTTATGAGACTCAGATTTAATTTTATAAAGATTAAGTATATTTGGATAATAACCATAATCAGAATATCTGCTAGTATCACCTGATAATACACCTAAATCATATTTTTTCTCTTCTTCTTTAATAGCCCCTAATAATATCTTTAAATATCCTTTGCCTCTATATCCCTCTTTAACACATATACTACCTACTTCAAGTATATCTAATATATCATCGCCTATATAAAGTCTATTAGGGTTAATTAATGCGGCAGCAATTATATCATTATTCTTTCTTATTACAATATGATTCTTATCATTACTATTATTATCATATATCTTAGCCATGTATTTTTCAAAATAATGATTATAATTATAGCACTCATTAATAAACTGAGTAATTTCATTAGTTACTTTCTCTTTACTTATATCTACATCAAGAAAACTTATAATATCACTAACACTATCTACTACATTAACTGCAACTTTAACTAAATCATCTACTGAGTTTTTAATTGCAAATCCTTTATAATACTTAACCATCTCAATATCAGTATATCCATCTCCTACTGTATAAATATTTGCAGAATTAATTTTCTCAAGATAACCAATATACTTTAATGCTTCACACTTATTTGCTTTAGTTGATACTATTTCAAACTGATTCTTATGAAATAATATATAAGCTTTAATATCATTAAAATTATTATTAATATAATCCACTGCTTTTTTAGCTACTAAATTGTCCTTCATTGCTATATTTATTTTAGATATATTACCATGATTAATATTTACTCTACTTTCAGTATCACTAGTTGCAAAATAATCTATATTTTCAAAATCAATTATATTTTTAAGTTTATCTATAGTAGTTGTATTAATATATTCACTTCTAATTACTTTATTATCTTTAAGTATAGTAGCTCCATGATTTATTACTAAATAATCTAATGGTACATAATTCTTAGTTATATTCATATAATCTTGATAAGATCTTCCAGTAACTATTACAAACTTATTATTTTCTCTAAAAATTTTTAATGCTTCTACATTCTTCTTAAAATCATAATTATTAATATAAAATGTTCTATCAAAATCACTAGCTAGTAAAAACATATTTCCACCCTACTTAAGTATAGCAGAAGAATTCAAAAAAAGAAAGTAATTTTTACTTTCTTGCTATTTTATAGAAACATCATATAGAGTGTTAAAGTCATATGCCGGATTTTTCATGTTTGTACTAGCCACTATTAATGGTAATTCTCTATTATAATTTTTATCAATGATATTCCCAGAAATATTCCCTTCTATAGAATTTGGAATAAATGAATTACATATTTCACATTTTAATACATTATAGTATTCCTTCTTATTATAATAATTAGCAGATGCATGAATATTTTTATTTGTTATTTCCAAAATACAATGTATTGAATAATTATGTTTGTGTTTATTAACATTATCTTTAGGTATATACGTTAATCTTCTTTGATGTAATTTTTTGTAGCTCATAGACATAATGCTCACCCAAATTGCCTTTCCTTACATTCTTTACATATACCTTCTATCTTTAAACTATGATTAATAATTTCATAATCACTAACTTTAATACTATCAAACGGACATTTATCTAATAGTTTCATTTTATTACACTTCACACATTTAATATAATGTTTATGATTATTCTTTAACATATAATAATCATCGTTATTATAATTTACATCTTTAATAATTATATTATGTTTAACTAGTACATTAAGTATTCTATAAATAGTAGATTTATCAATATTACAATTATAAATTATATTTGTAATAGTCGCAGTATCTTCTAGTTTTATTATACTTTTTAGTACATCTATTCTTTGTTTTGTTACTTTTAAATTATTTTTTTTAAGTATATCTTCTACCATATATAACTCACCAATTCAATTGCTAAACCAGATATAACTCCAATAAAGTATACTAATGATAATATAAGTATATTCTCACTTAATTTCTTATTAGCTCTAAAGAGTACAAGTAATGCAACTCCACTACCCGTAAGTAAGCCTGAAATTAAAGCAGCAAAACTAATTACCCCTTTTACATATAGAGTAGTTATCATTACACTTGCTCCACAATTAGGTATTAAACCAATTAAACTTGTAATAAATACAGTAAATGGATTATTGGATATAACATTATTAGTATCTAAAATACCTGTATACTCTACTAGAAAGTTTATTAAGAATGTCATAATCATCAGGAATAAGGTAATATGTAATGTATGCTTAATTACCGAAAGTAATAAATGATCTTTGCAATGACAGTTTTCTTCATGACATATCTCATAATCTATATTACTACTACTCTCTTTTTTTCTAAGAATAAAATCAATAATAAAACCACTAAACATACCTATAATTACTTTAATTAATAGTATCTTAATAATTAACACTATACTCACATTTTGTGATAACAATATAGGTAACATTTCATCACTAGTAGATAGATAAACAGAAATTAATGTGCCTAAACTAACTATTCTAGTAACATATAAGTTAGTAGTAAGAACTGAAAAACCACACTGTGGAAATGCTCCTAGTATACTACCAAATAACGGTCCAAACTTACCTGTTTTACTAATTAATTCCTTATTTTTATTATTTAACTTATGTTCTATTAACTCAATAATTAAAAATGCAACAAACAAAAATGGTATTAACTTTAATCCATCAATCAATGTATCCATTATTATTTCTTTCATGCGACCTCCTAAATGCAAATTAGTTGCATTTAGATTATACTACACCAACTTGTTAAAAGCAAGAGTATTTTAATTATATAAGTTTTAGTTATTCGAATTCACATTCTCTAGCAATAATTCTATCATTTTCACAATATAGTATAATAGAATGATTTTTTTCTTTAGTAATTATTGTTTCTATTGTTTTATTATGAATAAAAAATTTAACATTCTCATCTATATAATTCTTGTAAATTTATTAAATGATGTATCTTACAGCTAATAAATATAGAGACAAAAAGAAAAGATAAGCATTACACTTACCTTAAAATCACAATTACAATTTATCAATAGTATCTTTAGATAATCCAGTTACAATCTCTATGTCAGATACATTAATACCTTGTTTTTTCATCTTTAAAGCCATATCTAAAGTATTCTTTTCAGTAACTTCCTGTGTTACTTCTCTAGTATTAGCCTCAAGTTGCTTCTCAAACTTTTTAGTTAGCTCATCTTCAACTTTTCTTTTTGCGTCATGAAGCATTCTT
>CACZAH010000026.1 GCA_902779035.1 uncultured Erysipelotrichaceae bacterium
ATCCGTCGTGGGCGTAGGAAAATTGAGGAGAGCTGTTCCTAGTACGAGAGGACCGGAACGGACATACCTCTGGTGTATCTGTTGTCACGCCAGTGGCAGTGCAGAGTAGCTATGTATGGAATGGATAACCGCTGAAAGCATCTAAGCGGGAAGCCAACTTCAAGATGAGTTTTCCCTTTCTTTATGAATTAAGATCCCTTGAAGACTACAAGGTTGATAGGCTAGAGGTGGAAGCATGGCAACATGTTGAGCTGACTAGTACTAATAGATCGAGGATTTAATCCTATTAATTTATTCTATATTTGATAGATGACACATTATCATGTTTTCAGAGAATTATTTTTCTATTAATTTTATTGGTGACGATAGCAAAGTGGATACACCTGTTCCCATCCCGAACACAGAAGTTAAGCACTTTAACGGCGAAGATAGTTTACGCGAAAATAGCAAGTTGCCAATAATTTTTTTTTGCAATTTTTTACAAGTAAATATCTTGTAATTACATATAAAAAAATATATAATGGATTTGGTGATTATTATGGATTTTAAAGTTATTTCAAATAGTGAATTAGATACGATGGAGTTAGCTCAAAATATTGAATCAGAAAAATTTCCTAATATGGTTATATGTTTAGATGGTGAACTTGGTAGCGGTAAGACTGTCTTTACTAAGGCTTTTGCGCAAGCTATGGAAGTTACAGACGCAGTTACATCTCCGACTTTTACAATTATCAAAGAGTACGAAGGTGATATGCCATTATATCATATGGATGTTTATAGGTTAGATGGTAATACAGAGGGAGTAGGAATTGAAGAATACTTTAATGCTGGTGGCGTAGTTATTATTGAATGGGCATCAACTATTAAGGATATTCTACCTGATGAAAGATTAGATATTAAAATTAAATCTTTAGGTGAAAATAAAAGATCAATTCATCTTATTCCATATGGAAAGAAATATGAAGAGTTATGTGAAGCAGTAGTATAAAAGTAGGTGATTCTTGTGAAGTATTTATTTATAGATACATCAAGTAGTTATGTTAATATTTATATTATTAAAGGTACCAGTGTTTTAGTAAGTAAGTCATATCATACTTTAAAGGATATGGCTAATAGTATTATGCCTTTAATAAGAGAATCATTTAATGAAGTTGATTTTAAAGTTAATGATATTGATAAAATATTTGTGACAGTAGGTCCTGGCTCTTTTACTGGAGTTAGGGTAGGTATTTCGGTAGCTAAGACTATTTCTTGGAGTTTAAATATTCCCGTATATCCTATATCTGCTTTAGAGTATCTAGCAAGCATAGATACTACTTATAATAAAATAATACCTATTATAGACGCTCGAAGAGGGAATGTATTTGCTGGATTATATGATTCAGATTTAAATAGGTTAGATACTGAAAAATTAGTAAGTTATGAATCTCTTGATATAACTGATGATACTATGGTTGTTAGCTATGATGGTACATATAATTCTAATATATCAAGTGTTGATATTATTAAATTAATTAATAAACATTTAAATGATTGTGAAATTAACCCCCATGAATTAGTTCCTAATTATTTAAAGAAGACTGAAGCTGAGGAAAAATTACATGATTAGATTTTATAAAGATAGTGATTATGAGAGTGTAAATAGGTTTTTATCATCTTTTGATAGTAATATTGATTTAAATAGTAATCCTTTTTATAAATGTTTAGTATATGAGGAAAATGGAATATTGGGTGTTATTTTATTTGAAGAGATATACGGTAGAATAGAGCTAGATTATATTATAGTTGATTATATTTATAGAAGGCGTGGTATTGCAAGTAAGTTAATGGATTATTTAATTAATTATGCAATTAATAATAATATTTCAAATATTACTTTAGAAGTAAATGAGAATAATATTTCTGCACTTAATTTATATAAGAAATATAAATTTGAAATGGTATCTAGAAGAGAAAACTATTATAAAGATAATGATGCAATATTTATGATAAGGAAGTTTGATAATAATGAATGATACTTATATATTGGGAATTGAAACTAGTTGTGATGAAACAAGTGTTTCAATAGTAAAAAATGGTATTGATGAGATTGCGACAGTTGTTTTATCACAAATGGATACTCATGCTAAGTTTGGGGGAGTAGTTCCTGAAATTGCAAGTAGAATGCATATAGAGTCTATTACTATTGTTTTAGAAGAATGTTTAAAAAAAGCTGGTATGACTATGGAACAAATAGATGCAATTGCTGTAACTTATGCACCTGGTTTAATTGGGTGTTTACTTGTTGGTGTAACATTTGCATCCACTTTGTCTTACATTTATAATAAGCCGTTAGTTCCTGTACACCATATAATCGGACATATTTATGCCAATAATTTAAAGCATAGATTAGAGTTTCCATTAATATCATTGGTTGTATCAGGAGGTCATACTGAACTTGTATATATGGATAAAGATTATTCATTTAAGAAAATTGGTGGTACATTAGACGATGCAGTAGGTGAGGCTTATGATAAAGTAGCTCGTGTAATTAATGTTCCTTATCCTGGAGGTCCAGAAGTAGATAGGCTTGCTCACATAGGAAAAGATATTTATGAATTACCTTTGCCGTTAGATGATGATACATATAATTTTAGCTTTAGTGGCCTTAAAAGTGCGGTTATTAATCTTGTACATAATGAGAAACAAAGGGGAAATGAGATAAGAAAAGAAGATTTAGCTTGTTCTTTTCAAAATAGAGTAGTTGAAATACTAACAAAAAAAACTATGAAAGCATTAAAAGAGTATAATGTTAATAATTTAATTGTTGCAGGTGGTGTTTCTGCAAATAAGGGGTTAAGAGAAAGATTGACTAAAGAATGTGAAAAAAATAATATAAATATATCTATGCCTGAAATTAAATATTGCACCGATAATGCAGCAATGATTGCCTCAGCTGGATACTATGCTTATAAATTAGGTATTATATCAGATATAGATTTAAAAGCACGACCAACAAGTAGTATGTACTAATTTGACTAATTAGTAGGTGTATGTTAAAATTAAATTGTTTTAAGGAGGAGTTATTATGGCAGAAGATACTAGCAAAAACAGAAAAGATAGGGAAGAAGAATTTAATATATATATCACAAAGATATATCGTGTTATACCCAAAAATTGTGCATTAATAGTAAGAAACAAATTTAATGGGCAAAGAGTAAAAGTTAAAACTGGAGGTTTTGCGTTTGTTGCCCCTTGGAGCGAAGCTAAACTTGTTTCATTGGCGATAAGAAATATTGATTATGAAAAGTTAGAATTTGATGAAAAGGAAGGACAACAAGTTAAGGTTGATTTAGCTCTTTCTGTTCGTGTTGTTGATCCTATAAAATATGAATATGCACATCAAAATATAGAACAGGAATTAAAGGTTAGAATTTATTCTGCAGTTCGTGTATTGATAAAAAAAGCTTCATTTGAAGAATTGTCAAAAAAACATTTTGAGTTACCAAAAAATGATATAAGCATGTCACCTCAATTTAGAAGAGTTGGAGGTAATTACTATTATCGCGATTCATTATGGAAAGATAATGAAGGTAAGTGGCATGGTGATGAAATTAGTGACTTTGATATTGAATTATTTAGCATTAGGAGAGAATTAAATGATTTTGCCGAAGAGTTTGGATTAGAAGTTGTTTCTCTTAGAAATAAAGAGGTTCAACAGTCTGAGGAAATGCAAAAAGCATATGATGAACTTGTAAGGAAGCGAAGAGAAGGTCAAGCAAGTTTAGAAGCTGCAGAATTAGCTAGACAGAAAGCGAAAAAGGATGCTGAAAGAATTAAAATTGAACAAGATGCCTATAATTATAAGTATGTTAGTTTTCTTAATAGTTTGAAGGCAGCTGGATTAACTGATTCTGAGATTCAAAATCAGTTACATGCCTATATTATTGCGAATGGCCAGGGCGGTATTGCAAATGAAACAGCAGCAACTGCTACTGCTGTTGCAGCTGGGTTAAATGCTGCTAATCAAGCAAACAGACAAAAAACTAGATAAAAACTCTTGACAAAGAGTAAAGAATTGTATATAATACTTGCGTAATGAAAAAGGAAAGAGATGTATCCACATCCACCCGATTGCTAAAGTGATGGGTAAAAAGCCAGAGTGAGTAAAATGGTTTTATAAGTGGATACTATGTATCTACTTTTTTCATGGTATAAGATTATTGGAGGTGTTTGTTATCGCAAACAAAGGGAAAGACTTGTTTATAAATGAACAGATTAGAGCAAGAGAGGTTATGGTTATTGGGCCAAATGGAGAACAACTAGGTGTTAAATCACTTAAGGATGCATTAACTTTGTCATCGTATGCGGGATTTGATTTAGTACTTATTAATCCTAAGGGAAATCCACCTGTATGTAAAGTTATGGATTATAATAAGTTTAAATATGAAAACAAAAAGAAGGCAAAGGAAAATATTAAAAAGCAAAGAAGTGCAAATTTAGATATTAAAGAGTATCGCTTATCTGTTGCAATCGATATTCATGATTTTAATACTAGAGTTAAGAATTCTAGTAAGTATTTAGAAAAAGGTCATAGAGTTAAAGCTTCTATTAGATTTAGGGGTAGAGAGATGGCTCATACTGAACTTGGACGTGATGTACTTTATAAATTTGCAGATGCATTAAAAGATGTTGCTGATATTGAGCAAAGACCAATATTAGATGGCCGTAACATGACAATGATGCTTATGCCAAAGAAAGAGAAATAGGAGGAGAATATATGCCAAAGATAAAAAAACATAGTGGAACTTCAAAAGTAGTTGGAAAGAATGGAAAAATTGGACATCCTGGAACTAGACATAATACAGGAAAAAAGAATGCTGCTTCTAATAGAAGTGGTAGAAAGGCGTCTTACTTAAGTAAGGGAGACGCTAAAAGATTAAAGAATGTACATTATTAATAAGGAGGAATTAAAATGAGAGTAAAGGGAAGTAATATCCATAAAAATAGAAGAGTTAAAGTTTTAAAGCAAGCTAAAGGTTATTTTGGAAGCAAACATAAATTATATAAAACAGCTAAAGAACAAGTAATGCATTCATTAAAGTATGCATATAGGGACAGAAGACAAAACAAACGTGAAATGCGTAAATTATGGATTACAAGAATTAATGCTGCTTGTCGTATGAATGGTATTAGTTATTCTAAATTCATTAATGGACTTAACAAAGCTGGTGTTGAAATTAACAGAAAGATGTTAAGTGAGATTGCTATTAATGATGATGCTGCATTTGCTAATTTAGTTGAACTTGCTAAAAGTGGTAAGACTCCAAAATCAGAAGTTAAATTTACTAAGAAGGTAGAAGAAAAGAAAACTACTAAAGATAAGAAAGAAGAAAAAATTGATTATTCAAAAATGACTGTTGCTGAATTAAAAGATTTAGCTAAAGATAAGAATATTTCAGGATATACTACAATGAAAAAGGCAGAATTAATTGCTGCTTTAGAAAAATAATTAGTTTGAACAACGTGTTCAAATTTTTTTAATCTTTTTTCAGCACTCTTTATTGACAAGTGCTAAGAAATGTGCTATCATGTAGTTGTAATTGAGAAGATTACAAATGATATACTAAAAAATAATATTTGGTTCATAATATTATTAGAAAGAAAGGGATGATTGTATGTTACCAAGTAGATTTTTATATGATAGTATGTTTGGACTTGACAGAATGGAGGATATGAGTTGTGATATTTATGAACAAGATAATAAGTATCATTTAGAAATGGACATTCCAGGATTTACAAAAGATGATATTAAAATTGAATGTCATAAAGGAACAATTACAGTATCTGCTAAGAAAAATGTTGAGACTGAGGAAAAGGATGAAGATAAGAAGTATATTCGTCGTGAACGTAAATATGGCGAATATAAAAGATCTTTCTATTTAGGTGATATTGATGAAGATGCAATTAAAGCAGAGTTTAAAAATGGTACACTTTTAATTACTGCACCAATTAAAACTGAATCATTAAAGAAAGAAATATCTATTGAAGGTGAAGAGTAATTCACTTTCTTTTATTTTAATGATATAATTGTTTTAGCAGAAATTGATATAGAAAGAGTGATGGTATGAAAAAAATATTGCTGATGATATTGGATGGAGTAGGTATTAGAAATGAAATTAATGGCAATGCATTAAGTGTAGCAAAAACACCTAATTTAGATTATCTATTCAAGCATTATCCTAATTCAAAACTAGAAGCTAGTGGTACTTCTGTTGGCCTTCCAGATGGTCAAATGGGTAATAGTGAAGTAGGACATATGAATATAGGTGCAGGAAGAGTTGTGTATCAACCGCTTACTATGATAGATAAGAAAATTGAAGATAAATCATTTTTTGAAAATAAAGAGATATTAGATGTATTAAGTCACGTTAAAAAGAATAATTCAAAATTACATTTATTTGGTCTTCTTAGTGATGGTGGCGTTCATTCACATATAAATCATCTGCTTGCGCTCCTAGAAATGTGTAAAAGGAATAATGTAAATAGAGTATTTATTCATGCACTTACTGATGGACGTGATGTTGATCCTAAAAGTAGTTATAAATATATAACTATCTTAGAAGATAAGATTAAAGAGCTAGGTATAGGTGAGATAGCTACTGTTGGCGGACGTTATTATGGTATGGATAGAGATAATAATTATGATAGATTATATAAGGCATACAACGCAATAGTAAATTGTCATGGTGAATACTATAACAAAGATAATATAAAAGCATATTTAGATTATAATTATGACCAAGGTATAACAGATGAATTCTTGTCTCCAGCGTTATTTAGTTTAAATTCTAGTGTTGAAGAAAACGATGGATTTATTACATTTAATTTTCGTAAGGATAGAATTAGAGAGATGTTAACTGCTCTTACTAATCCTAATTTTAATGATATGGAAGTTAAACGGTTTAATAATCTAAAAGTACTTAGTATGATGCCAGTAGTAGATTCAGTTAAAGCTCCATATGCTTTTGATGATCCAAATCTGAATAATATATTAGGTAGTGTGATTTCAGAGAATGATTTATCACAACTTAGAATTGCTGAAACAGAAAAGTATGCACATGTTACATTTTTCTTCGATGGTGGGAAAGAGATTGATTTTAAAAAAGAAGATAAAATATTAATACCATCTCCTAAAGTAGCTACTTATGATTTAAAGCCCGAGATGAGTGCATATAAAGTAACTGAAAAATTATTAGAGAACATTGATAAATATGATTTTATAGTTTTAAATTTTGCTAACGGTGATATGGTAGGACATACCGGTAATTTTGATGCTACTGTGAAAGCTGTTGAAGTGCTTGATGATTGTATTGGTAAAATATATAAGAAATGTATAGATTTAGATATGACTTTAGTACTAACTGCAGACCATGGAAATTGTGATTATATGTTAGATGATAATAATAATGTAATAACTAGTCATTCAAAGAGCTTAGTGCCATTTGTTGTAACTGATACTAAGTATGAAGTAAAAGACGGAAAATTAGGCGATATCGCGCCAACAATTTTAAATATTATGGGAATTAATATTCCTGGTGATATGACTGGTGATATATTAACTTATGTACATAAATAGTAGTGTTAACTTCTTATTTTCTAGTTTAATAGATAGTATACTAAATTATAAAATATATATATTTATAATTATTAATTCTATAATCTTATTAATATTGTTGTTAAATAGAAGTAAGATTATAAAATATATTGTAGTTTGTATAAATATAATTATCTGTATACTAATATTAATAAATTATAATCATCATTTAGTAAACATAAATATATTTAATCATTTTAATCATAATATATATTTTTACTTTTTAAATAGTTTAGTATTCTTGATTATTATTACTTATATGATATTTAAAGATAAGTATTACAAGTTAAATTCTACCATTTATATATTTTGTTTATCATTTTTATCGTTTAGTCTATTTATAACATATTACTTATCAAATAATCATTATTTGATTATATATAATATTTATCCGGAAATAGTACTTGGTAATATAATTTATATAACTTATTATCTAGTCATTGTACTCTTTCATTTTATAAAAAAATAGTGTATAATCTAATTAGATTGGATGATATAATGAATGTTTTAAAAAAAATATTTAAAGAGATTAAAAAACATAAAAGAATTGTTCTTGCTCGCCATATAGGGCCAGATCCTGATGCTTTAGGCAGTACTTTAGGATTAAAGGAAATAATAATAAACACATTTCCAAATAAGGAAGTATATGCGGTAGGTACTCCTGCAGCTAAACATAAATATATAGGAGAACTTGATATATTTGATGAATCATTATATGACGATGCTTTATTAATAGTATTAGATACGCCTGATATAAAAAGGGTAGATGGTCTTGATCCAACTAGATTTAAAAAAAGAATTAAGATAGACCATCATCCTATGGTAGATGATTATTGTGATATAGAATATGTAGTTGATACTGCATCAAGTGCTTCTGAATTAGTTATTGAACTTGTATATAATACTCCACTTAAAATAAGTAAGGAAGGTGCGGAAAAACTATATATAGGACTTATTAGTGATACTAACAGATTCTTATATTCATATACGAAGTCAAGAACATTTTATTTAGCATCGTGGTTGCTAAAAAAAACAAATATTGATATAACTAGTCTTTATGAGAAAATGTATATTATGCCTATTGAAGAAAAGAAATTACAAGCATATGCAATACTAAATATGAGTATAACAGATAATAGATTAGGTTATTTAGTATTAAATCAAGAAAAGTTAGATGAACTAGGTACAGATGCTGCAACTATGACTAATATAGTAAATTATTTAAACTATACAGAAGAAATGATTAGTTGGGTAATATTTGCATATGATAAAAATATAGATAAGTTTCGTGCTTCAATTAGATCGCGTGGTCCAGTCATAAATGAAGTTGCTACACATTATAACGGTGGTGGACATATTTATGCATCAGGCGCAAGACTTAATGATTTTGCTGAAGTAGAAAATATGATAAAAGAATTAGATAAAGTATGCGAAGAATATAATAACAATAATTAGAATGGATAGTAAGTGCTATCTTTTTCTCTATATAGATTTTAAAACTAATTCATGATAGAATAATATTAGTAAGAAGGTGTTCAAAAATGAAGACAATTAAAGATTTTGATTTGTTTAATAAAAGAGTAATAATTAGAGTAGATTTTAATGTACCTATTAAAGATCGAGTTATTATAGATGATAATAGAATAATTATGTCATTAGAAACTATTTGTTATGCGATTGATAAAGGAGCAAAAGTTATATTATTATCACATTTAGGGAGAGTTAAAACTGAAGAAGATAAGAAAGAAAATGATTTAAAAATCGTTGTACCTAGATTAAGTGAATTACTTGGTATTGATGTTAAGTTTTCTAGTAATACTAGGGGAAAAGAATTAGAAAAAATGGTATCTAAATTAAGTAGTGGTGAAGTTTTATTAATTCAGAATACTAGATATGAAGATTTAAATGGTAAGTTAGAGTCTGATAATGATTCGCATCTTGGTGCATATTGGGCTTCTTTAGGGGATATATTTATTAATGATGCTTTTGGAACTGCTCATAGAGCTCATGCTTCTAATGTAGGTATTGCATCTAATCTTCCTAGTGGTATAGGACTTTTGATGGAAAAAGAAATAAATGTTTTAAATAGTGTTAAAGATAAACCGAAAAGACCTTATGCAGTTATACTCGGTGGAGCAAAAGTAAATGATAAAATTGGTGTAATTAATAGTTTAGTAAAAAAGGCTGATTATATTTTAATAGGTGGAGGAATGTGTTATACATTTTTATATGCTTTAGGATATAATATAGGTTCTTCTTTATTAGATAATAATTCTATAGATTATTGTAAGAGATTACTAGATAAATATAAAGATAAAATAATACTTCCAGTTGATAATATAGTTAGTAGTAAAATAGAAGATAAAGATACCTCTTTAGTTAGTATAAATAGTATTCCAAGTAATAAGATGGGATTAGATATTGGGCCTAAAACGATAGAATTATTTGAAGAAGTATTAAGTAAATGTAATATGGTTGTATGGAATGGTACTTTAGGCTATTCTGAGGTAAGAGAGTATGAAACCGGTACAAAAAGTATTTTAGAATATTTAAGTAAAAGTAAATGCGATACAGTTATATGTGGTGGAGATACTGCAGCCGCGGCAATTAACTTTGGTTATAGGGATAAATTTACACATATATCAACAGGTGGAGGTGCATCACTTGAATTATTAGAAGGGAAAATACTGCCTGCTATAGAGGCAATAGAAAAGTAGGATTTATGAAAAAAATAATTAATTTTATTGTGTTATTATTAGTGACTGTTTTAGTGCTGTTTTTGTGTTTAAAAGATAATTATCATGCTATAATTAATACTCTAATTAGTATGGATATAAAATGGTTAATAATAGGTTTTATTTGTATATTAATGTATTGGTTCTTAAAAACATTACCTCTTTATTATTTTACAAAGAGTCATAAAAGGAGTTTTACATATAAAAGTGCAGTAATATTATTACTAAGAACACAATTTGTAAATGCTATAACGCCTTTCGCAACCGGTGGACAACCTTATCAAGTATATTACTTAAATAAAGAAGGTATACGTTCATCCACATCAACTAGTATCATTCTAGAAAACTTTATTGTATATCAGATTGCCTTAGTTTTCTTAGGAATAATAGCTATGACGTGTAATTTCTTCTTTCATATATTTCCTCATAATGATTTACTAACTCATTTAATTACACTAGGCTTTATTATTAATACATTAGTCATAATTGTATCATTTATTATAGCTTTTGGTAAGAATATAAGTAAAAAGCTATTACACTTTGGAATAACTATTTTATCTAAACTTAAACTAGTAAAAGATAAAGAAAAGAAATTAGAAAAATGGAATGAAAGTATAACTAATTTTCATAAAAGTGCAAAAGTATTAATGGAAGATAAAAAACTATTTTTCTCAATGATACTTGTTAACTTAGTTGCTTTATCAATACTTTATATGATACCAGTATTTGTATTATATGCAGCAGGAAGCTTTGATAAAGTAAATGTAGGATTAGCTATAATAACATCAGCATATGTAATGTTAATAGGTTCATTTGTACCAATTCCAGGAGGTACTGGAGGATTAGAATATGGATTTATAAAATTCTATGGATTTTTTATTCATGGAAGTTTACTTTCGGCAACAATGCTTATCTGGAGATTTATCACTTATTACTTTGGTCTTATCATAGGTGGAATAGCATTTAATTTAAATAGGAATAAGAATAATTAAATTGGATTATGAGATTATAATCCTTTTATTATGTAAAAATCTATTTACATTTAATTAAAAAGTGTTATAATTGTTGTACGTTTGAGGTGATTTCATGAAAAAAATTCTCTCAAGTCGCCTAAAGTGTTGCTCTAATTATAAGTTATCATATTTTGAATACCATTCTTTATATTCATCAATATCAAAGGGCAATTCTGTAGAA
>CACZAH010000027.1 GCA_902779035.1 uncultured Erysipelotrichaceae bacterium
CCAATACTGGTCTATGGAGAATCAAAAGATTCGGTGAAGTAGAAAATGCTTACCGTGAGGTAAGCAGTAGTCAAAATTTATTTTGACTTTTGTTCTTAAATTTGAAAGTTTATAAAATATGTGTTAGTATAGTTTGCAATTAATTAAGGAGTTAAACTATGTTTAGTAAATATGTTAAATTATATTATTTATTTAGTAAAAGTTATTATGCGAAGAATATTAACTATTTTAAATCCTTTATAAGTGAATATTATGGTATTAATGATTATTTTGTTGATGAGTTTTATAACCATTTAAAACGTTGTAAAAAGAATGAGGTATTTAAAAAAATAATTGGTAAGGATATATATTCACTTATTGATTATGTAAAAAACAATAATAATCATGTGGATAATTTAAAGGAAATAATTAGTCCTATAGATTACTATAATATTCCTTTTAGATATATTAATAAAATAGTTGACTTATTAAAACATTTAGAATTAGTAAGTAATAAGTGTGTATTAAATACTATAGTTGAAGATGTTCCAATATATAAACTTAATTCATGTGTTAATAATGATGAATCACAATATTACTATATTGCTTATAAAATGTATCTAAGTATTGGACTTGATAATTCGATAGATTTATTAAGTTATAAGTATGGTAATATCGATTATAAGAATATATATTATATGTTTAAAAGAATTGATACACTTAATAACAAAGATACATCATTTAGAGATTTTCTATTTTGTAATAAAAAAGATAGTGATAATTTAGTTAGAAGGATGCTTGATGGTGATTATAAAGAAATATTTTTAAACTTTGATTATTTATATAATAATTTTTCATATTTTAAGAATAAGCTAGGTAGTAAAATGAATAGAACTAAATTAATAAATTTGCTAAATGAAAGATTTTTAAGTAATAATATTATTTATCCAGAAATTACAAGTGATATATCAAATGATATGATTAATTCATATTATCATAAATATGAGTATTCTGATGTATCAGAAAAATATATATTAAATAGTAATTATGATATATATAATAAGTATTTGAAAAATAAAGTAGATTCTTCAATACCAAGTATAACTATAAATAAAGATGGTTATACTTGTGAAACAGTTAGAGCTAGTGATCCTAGAAACTTAATTTTGGGATATCGTAGTGGGAATTGTTTTAGAATTAATGGTGAAGCATCAACACTTTTTTATTCCTTCTTAAAAAGCAAACATATGAAAATACTTAGTATATCAAATAAGGAGTATAAAGACTTTGCGATGATGTTGATTATGCGTAATGGTAATGTCTTAATATCTCAAGGAATAGAGATTAGTAAGTGGATTAATGTCAATCAGAAAGAAATATATGAGATATGTAAGACTGCAATGAAAGAACTTATGGACTATATGAATAGTAGTGGTGATAATATAGTTGTAACTATAATTGGTGCAAGTAATAATAACGTTACTAATTATAATAGTAATATACTTCCTTTTATAGTAAATCCTATATTAAAAAATGATTCTAGTTTTTATACTGGAATAGATAATTACCAATGTTTACTTGATTTAGCAAATAATAAAAGTATTAATGATATTAAATTAGATGAACCAAGTAAAATGTATAAAGATAATACTGATATATTAGAAAGAACACAATTAGATAGACCAGGTACTATTAATTATAATAATGTTGAAAAAAGATTAATTTCTTTAAGATTTTTAAGATTTAAACAAGGAGATTCAAATATATATAACAACTTAATACATAATAATGAAATATATACTATATGTTCTAATAATTGGTATATAACTTTATTTGATAATGGAGAGGTTGATTCTTTTATCGCAACCGATGATAAAGTTATTATGGATGAATATGAAAAAGAACTTAAGAAAATAAAAAAATGAATTAATTGTAATTTTATGTTTTAATATAAATTGTATTACTAAAATATCAGAATTTAATTTTTTGACACTCAATAATTAATTATTGGTGTTTTTTAGTATGTAGAAGATTATATATTGTGTGTTTGACTAATTATGTTTGATTTGATATAAATATTGAAGTTTAAAAACTTTTAGATATATATGGGAGGCATTATGCTAAAAACTGAATATTCACAAATTGAAAAAATAGATAAAGGTTGTAATAATTATAAGTATGCTTATGAAACAGGACATAATAAGTTTAAAAAGATTGGTAATTGGATTGAGAAGCAATCTTCAATATTTAAAAGTGAAGCAACTAATAGGATGTATAATAAACCAAACTTTAGGCGGGGAGAAATTATTAGGGTTGATTTTGGAGTTAATGTTGGGTCTGAATTATCAAATACACACTTTGCAATAGTGCTTAATAGTGATGACAATAATAATGTAGATAATTTGACAGTAATACCAATTACTTCTAAAAAAGGATATAAAAGATTATATATAGGTAATATTTTAAGTGACTTTGAGGAAAACAAGAAATACAATGAAAAAGGTTATGCATTATTAACTCAAATTACAACAATAAGTAAAAGAAAAATAATTAATACTAATGTAAAAAGTTATTGCAATAAAGGAATTATGGAAATGATAACTAATAGTATTGTTGAATATTTTACAACATAAAAAATTGGTTGTTACGTTTGTAACAACCATACGACCAAGTAGGTCACAGTCATTTGGTAAAAAACCAATACGCTAACTTTGTAGCACAGTTTATGAGATTTCTCTCAACACCTAAATATTATCACAAAAATAACTGCCTGTCAAACGATTTTATTGAATTTAATTAAAGCATATAGTAGCGCCCCTTTTCATATAATTATATATCTACTAATAATTAGTAATTTATGATATAATTCTATTAAGAAGGGATGTATGTTTATGGATAAGTATTTAGAATTAAGTAGTAAGTACGATACTTTTATTTATGATTCATACAAAGTATATTATGAAGATAATAAATTAAAAGTAGATTATCATTATATAATAGAGAATTTAGAGGATTTTAATACTACATTAGAAATAGATGAATCTGAGATTAGAAATAAGAATATAGATAGTAATATGCTTGATTATCTTGCTTTTCATATTGGACTTGTAGAGTTACTTAGTTATTGGAAGTGTGTGTGTAGTAAAAACATAATTATTAAGTGTGGGTATTTAAGTGATGAACAGATTAATTGGTTTAAAAAGCTATATTATAATGGATTAGGGGAGTTTTTCTATGTTAATAATATAGAAGTAGATAAAGATACTTTTGTTAATATTAAGTGTACTGGTAGTAAGCTAGATATTAATAATAACTATAACGGAATAGGTAATTTAATTACTATTGGTGGAGGTAAAGATTCTATTGTAGCATGTGAACTTTTAAGAAGTTTATATGATGAGAATACTTGTTTTTCACTAAATCCTAAGAGTGTACATGAAGAGTGTATTGATGCACTAGGTTATCATGATAAAAAGATATTTGTTCGTAAGACTTATGTAGATAAGAAGTTAATAGAGTTAAATAAACAAGGATATTTAAATGGACATACACCATTTTCAAGTTTACTTGCATTTATTAGTTATTTTACTGCTTACTTAACTGGTAGAAAGTATATAGTATTATCTAATGAGTCTAGTGCGAATGAGGCTACTGTACTTGGTACTAACATTAATCATCAATATTCTAAAACTTATGAGTTTGAATGTGATTTTAACGAATATACTAAAAAGTATTTTAATATTGATATTAAGTATTTTAGCTTACTTAGATGTTTAACAGAATTTCAAATAGCTATGCTTATGTCAGATTATAAAAAGTATCATAAAGTATTTAAAAGTTGTAATGTGGGAAGCAAAAGTATTCCTTGGGTATGGTGTGGCAAGTGTGCGAAGTGTTTATTTGTCTATATAATACTTAGTCCATTTTTATATAAAGATGAGTTAGTTAGTATATTTGGTAGTGATTTATATGAAGATAGTGAGTTACTTAATACATTTATTGAGTTAGTAGGGTATAGTAGCAAAAAACCTTTTGAATGTGTAGGTACATTTGAAGAAGCTAGATATGCAGTAAGTATGCTTATTAATAAATTAGGAGATAATCTACCTTATTTATTAAAATATTATAAAGATAATTATCCGCTTTATGAAGATAAGAATATATTAACTGGTATAAATGAAGAGAATAATATTGAAGATAAATTTATGAATATTGTAAGAGAGGAATTAGAAAAGTGCAGGAAGAAATTTTTAGAAAATTAGATGGCAAGAAAATAGCTATACTTGGATTTGGTATGGAAGGTAAAAGTACATATAGGTTTATACGTAAATGCAGTAACTCAACTTTATACATACTAGATCAGAAAGATTATAGTGAAGATGAACTGATTAAGAATGATTCTAATGTAGTAGTTATTAGTGATAATTATCTAGATAATTTAGATAGTTATGATATTATTATAAAAGCACCTGGAGTAATTTTAAAAGACATTGATATTACTAGTTTTAAAGATAAAATAACGTCACAATTAGAATTATTAATGGAAGTATATAAAGACAATATCATAGGAGTTACTGGTACTAAAGGTAAGAGTACAACAACTACTCTTATATATGAAATGTTTAAAAACTGTGGCTATGATGCTCACTTACTTGGTAATATTGGTAAACCTATATTTGATGAAATAGATGAATTTAAAAGTGATTCTATAATAGTTATAGAAATGAGTGCTTTACAACTTGAGTTTGTTAAATGTTCTCCTCATGTTGCGCTTCTACTTAACTTATTTCCAGAACACCTAGATCATGCTGGTAGTGTAGAGCACTACTACGAGAATAAACTTAATATATTTAAATATCAAGATAAGAATGATACTGGTATATACGGTTATGATAATGATAATGTAAGAAGTTATATTGATACTAATACCTATAAACAGGATATGATTAGTGTTAGTTTAAAAGATAATACTAATATGCATATAAGAGATAATTTCATATACTATAAAAATAAGAAGTTATATGATATAACTTCTAAAAGAAATTTAATAGGAGATGCGAACTTAGAAAATATTATGTTTGCACTTGCGGTATCTGAAATATATTATCTACCACTAGATAAAGTAATAGATTCTATTAATAATTTTAAACCTTTAGCTCATAGATTAGAACTTGTTGGGGAATATAATGGTATTACTTATTATGATGATGCTATTGCGACTATTCCAGAAGCATGTATTAATGCAATTAAATCATTAGCGAGAGTAGATACGTTAATATTAGGCGGTATGGATAGAGGTATTGATTATGATAATCTAGTTGAATACTTAAAAACTAGTAGTGTATCTAATATAATATGTATGCCTGATACAGGTTATTATATATACGATAAACTAAATAATAGTAATAAAAAAATATATAAGTGTGATGCATTAGAAGGTGCAGTAAAAACTGCAAAAGAAGTTACTAAAAAAGGGTATATATGTTTATTATCTCCAGCTGCTGCAAGTTACAATAAGTATAAAAATTATATCGAGAAGGGTAATAAGTATCAAGAACTAGTTAGAAATAACTAGTTTTTTATACAATTGGATTTTGAATATTAGCTATTGCTTCAGGTTTAGAATTATATACAACATATAAAGAAATAATTGCAGCAATTATAGTTAGAATAGATGCATCTATTTGTAAGGTGCATTTTTTCTTTTGCCTAGATGTATTACTAGAATTATAATCTTTATAGTTTACATATAAGAATATTAAAGCAATAGATAGTATTAATATTCTATTAAACAGTGATAAATTATAACTATTAGAATCACTTAATAGAGTTTTTTTATTCTTCTTAATAAGTCTTTGGTTATATGTAAGTATTAGAGATATTATTATACTAGCTAAAGAAAAGAACAAAGTATAAAACTGAATATCAATTGCTTTTAGATTTCCTTTATTAATTGTAATCACCTTATTCTTTATTAATTTTATTATTATTGATTATTGTTATTGACTATTATAGACTATCGGTGTATGATAATTGCAGAAATGATTTATTAAAAGGAGGATTGAATATGGATAATAATAATGTTGCTGGTGAATATACTGACCTTTATGATGAGTTTAAGGTAAAGACTGATAAAAAATTATTTAGAAAAAAGGGAACTAAGTTAGAAGTACCTAAAGGATACTATAATATAGTTGTGCTTGCTTTTATTAAAAACAGTGAAGGTAAATACTTAATACAAAAAACTTCTAGTAGAAAAAAAGGTGTTTATGCAACTACAGGAGGACATGTAAAATCTGGTGAGGATTCAACTCACGCAATTATTAATGAGATTAAAGAAGAGTTAGGGATAGATATTAAAAGGGATGAGTGTGAATTATTTAAAACATACAAGTATGAGTCTGCATTTAAAGATGTATATTATATAGAAAAAGATATCGATATTTCTAAAATTAAATATGAAAAAGATGAGGTAGAAAGTGCAGAATATATGAGTGTTGATGAAATTGAAAAACTAATTAGTGATAATAAATTTAGAAAAACTAATATAGATGCATTTAGAGATATTGTGAAGAAAAATGAAATCTAGTAGTATTGCTAGATTTTTATTTGTAAATTAGTAGCAATACGTGATATAATGAGATTGAGTAAAGGAGAGATTTATGACTGTACATAATGAAGCAAATGTTAAAGATATTGCTAAAACTGTATTAATGCCTGGTGATCCACTTAGGGCTAAGATGATTGCAGAAAACTATTTAGATGATTATAAGTTAGTTAATAATGTTAGGGGCATGCTTGCATATACTGGCTTTTATAAAGGTAAAAGACTTACTGTTATGGCATCAGGTATGGGTATTCCTAGCATGGGAATATATTCGTATGAATTATTTAAATTTTATGATGTAGATAATATTATTAGAATAGGTTCGTGTGGTAGTTTAGTTAAAGATTTAAATTTATATGATATAGCAGTAGCTTATGATTCATATTCTATTTCTACTTATGGAGTAAGTTACGGAGATACTAGTGATATTATAAGAGGAAGTGATTATTTAATTACTAAAACTAAAGATGAAGCATTAAAACTAAATAAGAAGGTTACTGAAGTAAGAGCAAATACTAGTGATACGTTTTATGCAGATAGTAATATAGATGATTTAGTAAATAATAAAGGGTGTAGTGTAATAGAAATGGAAACATTTGGACTATATTTTAATGCTAAACTACTTAATAAGAATGCGCTTAGTATTTTTACTGTATCAGATAATCTTATTACTAAAGAAGAAACTACAAGTACTGAGAGACAAAATGCATTTACTGATATGATAGAATTAGCTTTAAATACTGCAATAAATTTATAACTTTGTACATACTAAACTTAAGGAGGCACTATGAAATACCGGAAAATAAAAACACAAGCATATAACTTACATGTTATTAAAACCAGTAAATTTAAAACTATTACCGTAGAAGTATGTTTTAAAAGTAAGTTAGATAAGGAGGAGATTACTTATCGTAATTTACTTATAAATACACTATGTGAAGCATGTAATAAATATAAAACTAAAAGAGAGATGTCAATCGCAACAGAAGAATTATATGAATTATCTTATCAAGCAACTAATTATATATCAGGTGCTTATAATGTTATGTGCTTTGATATAACTTTTTTAAATGATAAGTACACTGAAGATGGTAATTTTGAAGCATCCTTAGATTTTTTGTGTGAGATATTGTTTATGCCTTTAATTGAGTCTAGTTATGCATCAACAAGATTTAATAATAAAAACTTTGAACTATCTTATAATTTGCTTGAAGAAAATATTAAAACAATTAAAGAAAATCCAACTTTATATTCAAAGATGCGTTTGTTGGAAATAATGGCACCAAATAGTATTCATTCATATCGTAGTTGTGGATATTTAGAAGATTTAAAGAATGTAACTTCTGCCAAACTATATGATTACTATTTAAAAATGCTAAAAAGTGATATTTTAGATATATTTGTAATAGGAGATATTACAGAATCTAGAGTAAAGAAAGCAATAACAGAAAGATTTAAGATTCATACGTTAAAGAAAAAAAGTGAATCACACTTTGTTAGTATGAAAAGAACTAGACTTCTTCCTAAAAAAGTAGTTGAAAAGATGGATTTATCACAAAGTCAATTAGCTTTAGGGTATAAATTAGATAAGACTAATGATTTTGAGAAAAGATATGTAATGAATGTATTATCTTATATACTGGGAGGAGGACCAGACTCTAAACTATTTAAAGAAGTGAGAGAGAACAATTCTCTTTGCTATTCAATTACTTCTAGAAGTATGCCACTTAATAATGCACTTTATATTACAGCTGGAATATCTGCTAATGACTTTAAAAAAGCAGTATCTTTAATAAAGAAGAATGTTAAAAGCATGGAAAAAGGCGAATTTGAGTCTGATGATATAATGAAAGCAAAAGTTACATACATGAACTCAATTAAAGAGCTTGAGGATAATCCACAAAACTTACTTAGCATGTATACTGGTATGGAATATTTAGGTAGTGATGATATAAGTAACAGAATTAAGAAAATAAGTAAAGTAACAAAAAAAGATGTAATGCGCCTTGCATCTAAATTACATCTTGATGTTATATATTTACTTAAGGGGGCATGCAATGAAGACTAAGTTAGAGAAAATGGATTTAACTTTGTATTATGAAAAGTTAGATAATGGATTAGATGTTTATATTGTTCCTTTTGATAAAGTAAATAGTGTATATGTAACATTTTCAACTAAGTTTGGATCAGTTCATGATGAATTTATTCCATATGATAGGACCAGTATGACTAAGTTTCCGTTAGGGATTGCTCACTTTCTCGAGCACAAACTATTTGAACAAAAAAATGGAGTAGATCCTTTTACTTTCTACTCAGAACGTGGGAGTGAGGCTAATGCAAATACATCAAACTTTAAAACAACATATCTATTTAGTGGTACAAACTTCTTAGATGAAAATTTAAACTATTTATTAGATTATGTCCAGGATCCTTATTTTACTGATGAGAACGTAGAAAAAGAAAAAGGTATTATTGAACAAGAGATTAGAATGTATGAAGATAGTCCTTATTTTAAACTATATGATAGAATACTTTATAATTCATTTAAGAATCATCCGATTAAGTATCCTATTGCTGGGACTATATCAAGTATAAAGAAAATTACTAAAAAAGATTTATATACGTGTTATTATACTTTTTATCACCCTAAAAATATGTTTTTAGTTATTACTGGTAATGTAGATGCTAAAGATACTATATCTCTTATTAAAGCTAATCAAGAGAACAAAGTATTTAAGCCTTACAAAGATATTAAATTAAAAGAATATGATGAACCAGATGAGGTATGCATTAAAAATGGTTCTACTGAAATGGATATTGCTATACCTAAGTTTTCTATAGGTTATAAGATTAGAAATAATACTTCATTAAGTATTAATAAGTTTAAAACTTATATAGGAATGTTCTTTGATATTAAGTTTGGTTCAGTATCATTGTTTAATGAAACTATTAAAAATGATAATTTAGCTACTTTAGATATGGATATTACTCTAGTTAATACTGATAAACATGTATTAGTAATACTTAGTAATGATACTAATAATTCTAAAGAATTAATTAATAGAATAGAAACTGAATTAGATAGTAGAGATATTAAAGAAACTGATTTTAATAGAAAGAAAAAAGTAAAAAAGAGTTCAGTAATATATAAAAGTGATAGTATATATGCAATTAATAATAAGATAATGGCTAATATTATTAATGAAGGCAGTGTTATTACAGATGAGCATAAATATATAGATTCACTAAATTATGAAGAGTTTATGAATACAATTAATAGTATTAACTTAAATAACAAGACAATATATAATATAAATAAGAAAAAAGATTGATTTATAATACATTTTATGGTATAAATATTTAGACGGAGGAAAACATGAAAACATTATTAATAATTGTATCAATATTAATTATTGTACTAGTATTATTACAAAGTAGTAAAGCAGAAGGTGCATCTAATATTATAAGTGGTGGAAATGATGCATTATTTCAAAATAGAAAAGAACGTGGTGGGGAGTTATTTATAACTAGACTTACTGCAGTACTTGGAGTAGCTTTTCTAGTACTATGTATAATATTATAATCAAGTTTAGGCTTGGTTTTTTTCTATACTAAAAGTCTAGTAATTAGAATGAATATTTGATATAATATAGGTATAAAGGAGCTGAATAATCTTGAAAATGTTGCCAATAGGAAGAGATAATTTTAAAGATATCATTGATAATGATTTATATTATGTAGATAAGACTAATATAATAGAAGATATATTATATAATAAAAATTATATATCATTATTTCCAAGACCTAGAAGATTTGGAAAAAGTCTATTTATATCAATGATAGATAATTTCTTTAATATTGAATAGAAAGATATTAATTCACGATTATTTGATGGATTAAAGATAAGTAATAGTGAATATTATAATCGTTTATCATCTAATCCCGTAATTAAACTTGATTTTAAATTTTTGAAACAAAGTAGTTTTGATGTAATGTATGGTGCTTTTAAGGAAATGATTAGAGAATTATATTCAAAAAAAGAATACTTGAAGGTAAAATTAAGTGAAAGTGAAAAAGAATTGTATGATAGTTTTTTATATAGAACCGCAAGTATTGAAAATTATCAAAAAGCAGTTTATACACTAACTGAAATGTTATATAAATACTATGGTAAAAAGACTATTATTCTAATAGATGAATATGATGTACCAATCCAACAAGGGTATTTAGAAGGTTTCTATGACGATATAGTGTCATTTATAAGAGAAGTGTTCTCTTCTTCTTTAAAGGGTAATGAATATGTTGAATTTGCGATAATGACAGGAGTACTTAGAGTAAGTAAAGAATCATTGTTTAGTGATTTAAATAATGTTAGAGTATATGGTATTGTAGATAAACTTTATAATGAAGCATTTGGTTTTACTACGGTTGAAACAAAAGAAATACTAAAGTATTATAATCTAGAATTAAATGATGATGTTAAAAATATGTATGATGGATATAATTTTAATGGAACAGAAATATATAATCCTTGGAGTATTCTTAATTACTGTGCAGATAAAGAATTAAAACCATACTGGACTAATACATCTGGTAATAGTTTGATTATCAAATGTATAAAAGAATGTACTGAAGATATAAAGATAGTATTTGAAAGACTATTATTAGGTGAGGGAGTAGAATTTATATATAATGAGAAAGTAACATACTTAGATTATAATGATTTAAAATCACTTAATAATATTTTAAACTTATT
>CACZAH010000028.1 GCA_902779035.1 uncultured Erysipelotrichaceae bacterium
CTTATCATTTTTCTTGTTATTCTCATTATTACAACCTCTTTCTATTGTAATAATCATATCATAAAATCATTGCGAAGAAAATTTATTCTATTTTACTGCTTTTTTCTTAAGATGGTAGATATTTTGTATTATTCATGGTATATTATTAGTATAAGGAGTTGTGGTACATATGGAAGAATTTAATAATGATGAAGAAAAATTAAGTAAAGAGTATTTTTTTAAGGATATTAAAGCTGCTGATGCTAATAAAACATATAATATTAATTTATATAGAAAGCATAAGTTTTATAATAATATATTTAAAAATACTAAAGATATGAAAGAAGCAGAAGATAAAATATATACAGTAAATGGTATAGTATTATCTGATTATAAAAGAGTTGTTATAGAGTTAATGCGTATTATAGATATATTAAATAATTATGAAATTAATTCTAAGTTAAGTTCAAGTGATCTTGCTGAAATAAAGAAAATAGTTAATATTCTTAATGACACGTGTAAAAATATGAGTAATGGTGAATTAAGTTCGCCTACTATTATTAATAAAATAAAAAAAGATATTAGTTATATTCAAATAATGCTTGGATTAAATTCAAATTTCTTTGAGGCAACAGAAGAACTATATAAAGATGCTTATAAGAATAAGATGATAGATGATGAAGAGAATAAGAAGGTGTATTGATGGAGAGATTAAAGGAAGAGATAAAGAGAATTATTGAATCTAATCAAGAGTTTATTAATAATAATTTAGCATATGATTATGATACTTTAAATAATTATATTGATAACTTACTAGTTGATGATAATATCAATCTTGATTATTTAGATATGATTTTAAAAGTAGATTATTTAAAAGTAATTGCGACTGATTTAAGTAAAGTAATTAAAGAATATATTAATTTAAAAAAATTAAAATCTATTTTAGAAGGTGGGATTAATAATATATTTTTAACTGAATATGAACAAGTTATTAATAATTGCCCTAGTAAGATTATAGAGCTTCTTAATCAAAGAGAGATCAGCAAAGAAAAAATAGAATTTTATAAGAAACTTATAGATGAGAATGGTATGTTTGATGTAAGTTTTATAGATACATATATTGTTAGTAATGCGAGTGTTGCTGATGGTTTAATAAAGAGTGTTAAAGGGGAGATCAAAGAATTAATTAAGACTTTAAAAAATAAGGTATCTGAATTACAATTCCAAGATTACAATACTTCAAATAATAGACAAAATATGAATAATCAAGCATCTGATATACGCAATATGGTTGTTGCTTGTAAGAATAAAATAAGTGATTTAAATAAAATACTAAATACTTGTTTTGTAAATGATACAATGATTCCTTGCAAAACAAAAGATGAATTATATAGCTTGCTAGACTTTATTAAAACAAGTTCACTATCAAAAAAAGATAAATCAAGTATTATGTTAGAAGTACAATTGCTAAATGCTAAGGTTTTAATTAGGCAAAATGAGTTAGAAAATAGCGAATTAATTAGAGCAATCGATGAAAATAGAGAAGAAGTTCTTACTGATATTGTTGAGCGACAAGAAAGTCCTGTTGAAGATGTTGCTTTAGAAAATGTACAAGCTCAGCCAGATGAACAAGAGCAAGTTCAAGATGATACTAATGTATCAGGCACACAACCACAAGATACTCCGATAACATTTGATGATATAATAAATCCAAGTATAGTTGAGTCTTGGAATTTAAATGAAGTAGAAAAAGCAGATTTTATATATTTAAAAGAACAGATTGAAGCTTATATAAATAAGAAGCATCCTTTATCAAAACTGCTAAATGATGCTGATTATAAATTTTATTTAGATACAATCAATGACGGTTCTTATGAAAGAGCAGAAGCGATTGTTAATGATAATATAGTTAACTGGGAATTTGTTATTTATTATCTTCATAATGCATCAGATTCTAAAGAAAATATAATTGAATTAGTTCATGAGATTGATAGAAAAAGTAGATTAGATGAAATAATTGTAGAAATTTCACAGTATATTAATAGTTCAATGGAATTATATAAAAATAATGAGGGAACTGATGTTAATAGCTTGATTGATTCATTATCAATATTAGAAGGAAGAATTAAAAATAATAAAAATGAATATATAAATAATGATGCTAAATTTAGAGAGTTATTAAGTGAATATGATATAGTTGTAAATATGTATCTTAAAATGCTTGCAAACACTGTTAAAACAGATGATAGTCTAACTGATTTAAATGAAGAACACTTAATAATCTTTGCTCCGAGAGTAAAAAGACAATTAGATGATTTTCCAGATGTTGTTTATTCAACTAAGATTTGGGATGCAATAGATATACTAAGAAAAAAGAAACGTTTTAATGCTAGCAAAGACGAGAAAGTGAAAAGACTATCTACAAAAACACCTGGTCTATCACAAACAAAATCGGGAACTATGCGTTGTTTATGTTATCACGTAATGAACAATATATATTATGTTCCTGCAATAACTAGACATGATCAAGAGCATAAGGATAAGTTTTATAGGGATACTATGAATGGTTATGCAAAGGATGGTCAAAAAACTGCTAAAAATCTAAGGGAACAGTTTAAAAATATGACAGATGCAGAAATATATAATATGTGTGAAGAAAGCTATGCAGAAATTATAGGCATTTTAGCTTCTAGAATTAGAGAAAATGCTGCAAAACAAATAGGAGGTGGTACAAACGGAGATAATTAATGAGTTATTAAATAAAATAAATGAGTTGATAGTCAAAAATCAAAATGAAATAGAGAATAATTCTAATTTAATTGCGACTAGTAATACAAGCATTGATGATAAAAAAGTAATTAATGAGTTATTAGAAAATATCGATACAAATGCTCTAGAAGAAAAACTTGATACATTAAAGAAATATACAACAGATGATGAAATAAGAAATATTAATTCATATATAGCTACATATAAATTATTTGCTCCTATTATGCGTGAGAAATTCTTTAATAGTAATAAAGGAATAATAGAATCTATATTACGTAAGGTTGATTCTTCAATTACTATTGTTGATGTAGATAAGTTGCGTAGTAATAATGATAGAATGAATAACCATATAGAGAAAATGAAAGAGTTAAGAGAGAAAATAAATTCTAATAATATTGCCCGAGATGATTTTTCATACATCTATAATTTTTGTAAAGTGCTAGGTATTGATGTTGTAGATTTTATGCAAGCATATACTATAAATTCATTAAGTCCACTATATGATCAAGTGGGAATAGTGGAGATTGAACCCGTTTCAGAAGTGCTTGAAGAAAATGATGCTGAATTATCTAGTGATGATTTAATAAATTTATTTGCACGATATAATTGTGATTTTAATGCGTTAAAGGAAAAGAAACAAAAAGAATTATTAAAATATGCTAGTCTTGATAACATTGAAGGAATACTTGAAACATTTAAAAATTATAATATTAATTTAGGTGAAGAATATAATAATGGAACAATATTTACTGAAATTCCAAGTTTAATAGATTTATTTATATATACTAAAGCAGCTGATGTTAGAAAAACATTAGAAAATTTGGAAAATTTTAATCTTTTAAGTAGTATGACATCACTTGTTGAATCATTAAAAACAATAGATAAGTTTATTCCACGAAAAAAGAAATATAAAAAGAAGCAAAAAACAGGTGAAGGCGGCAATGGTGGTAATTCTATATCAGGAAAACTTGAAGATTTTAAAAACAATTTAGTTTACTTTTATACTGAATTTAAAGGTTCGATATTAAAAATTAATCCTAGTATGGCTGAAGATGAAATTAAAAAATTGTTTGCTATAACTGTTTACAATAAGTGTGCATATATTTTCTC
Source organism: uncultured Erysipelotrichaceae bacterium (assembly GCA_902779035.1). Classification (GTDB taxonomy): domain Bacteria; phylum Bacillota_I; class Bacilli_A; order RF39; family UBA660; genus RUG12438. The sequence goes on from CACZAH010000028.1 coordinate 3,859, forward strand.
GGAATCATATGAAGCTAATTTGAATAGAATTGAAATTCTAAAAAGATATAATATTGGTAAGAATACATATTTATCTTCACTATCAAGTTTGCAGGGTGCAAAAATTACTTCTTCATTTGATCAATTGATTGAAGTTGATTGTTACAATTATCTATGTGATAATATATCTATTGTTAAGTTTGACAATGTTAAACGTTTATTAATAAATGCAAAACAAATACTAAATATAGATAATGAATTTTTATTCAGTGAGAAGAAGAATCATCATATATTAAGAATTAGAGATAAAAAATTAGTATGCAATAGAAGTGATATTGTAAGAGCATTTGAAAATGCTTCTGTAAGTCCAACTATAAAAACAAGTGCTAGTTATATTAAAGAAGAAAATAAAGAGTTATTTAAGCAGCTAGATGAAGTTGTTAAAGATGAATTTAATGATACTGAAGAAGATTTCTTTAAAAACTTCGATTATAATAAGAATGTTGTTGAATCTAAAGGATTTGAGTACTTTGATAAACTAAGTGATTTTATTGATAGCAATAATCCACTTATTATTCGTATTGATGGAATACCAGTATCAAGAATTAAATTATTAAGAGTTTATAATATCTTTAATAATCACTCAATGCCTGACTCACTTGATAAATTGATGTATGCAATTACATTTAATAGTCATTATACTAAAGAGCAAGTAGAAATTATTGGAAAGAAAATATATTCTTTTGCGCCAGTTGGAAAGGAGAAAATTAAATGGCAGATTTTTTAGTTGTAGCAGGAATTTCTAACGACACAATAAAGAAACTAAAAGAAATTAGCGGCTTAATGTTTAGTTTAGAATCTAATAAAGATGAAGTTATTGGTATATGTAATTATTTAAGAAGAATAGGTATTAAAGATATTGATTCAATAATACTATATAGACCTTATATGTTTTTAGAGACTGAATCTAGTATTAATTATTTCTTTAATAAGTTTAATTTAGAAGAAATGGTTAGTAAAATAAATGAAGATACAGAAAATATTGATTTATTGTTTGAATAGTTGATTTTTAAAATAATTAGTGTATAATATTAAATATATTAAAAAGCGATGAAGAAGAGTAGTAGTAGTCACTTATTATTTAGCGAGAAAGTGGTTGGTGAAAACTTTCTAATAAGAATTATGAACTTGCTTCGGAGTACTCGTTTGAGCGTTAGGTGCGTTAAACCAATGAGCATAAGATATTATGGAAGAAAAGTGGTACCGCGGACATTTCGCCTTTTCAAAATAATATCTTTTTATTTTTAGGAGTGATTTATGTTTAGTTTAATATTGTTTTTGGTAACATTTGTAGTAGTATTTTTAATATACTTACTCTTTGTAATTAGAAGAGGTAAATATTTAGATAAGTTTATTAAGGGTAAAGAGATTAGTTATTTAAAGAAGGTTTATAAGATTAAAATTAAAGAGTCTGATTATAGAGGTATTTCTTTGCTTGTTGCGTTCACTAATTCATTTATTATAGCTACAAGTGTTGTGTTAGTTAGTTTATTTAAAAATATATTTTTAGAAATTATTGTTGGATTTATAACAGTAATGGCACTTATACTTATTTGTTATCATATAATAGGTACAATATATAAGAAGGAAGGTAGATAATATGTATAATTATAGTGAGATTGAAAAAAAGTGGCAGAAGTATTGGGATGATAATAATACCTTTAAAGTAGAAAACAGTGGAGATAAACCATATTATGTATTAGTTGAGTTTCCTTATCCATCAGGAGCTGGATTACATGTCGGGCATGTTAGAAGTTACACTGCTCAAGATGCAATATCTCGTATGAAACGTATGCAAGGGTATAATGTATTATATCCAATGGGATGGGATGCGTTTGGAGCTCCAGCAGAACAATATGCAATAAAGAACCATATTCACCCTAAAGATGCAGTTAGAGAAAATATTAAGACATTTAAAGGTCAGATGAAGTCACTTGGTTTCTCATTTGATTGGTCACGTGAGTTTTCAACAACTGACCCTGAATACTATAAATGGACACAGTGGCAATTTTTACAATTCTATAAACATAAAATGGCTTATAAAGATACAGTACCAGTAAACTGGTGTCCTAACTGTAAGACAGTACTTTCTAATGAGGATGCAGCAGGTGGAGTATGTGAAAGATGTGGCGAGTCTGTAATTCAAAAAGAAAAATCACAATGGATGCTTAAGATGAGTGATTATGCAGAAGACTTGCTTAAAGGCCTTGATGATACTAACTTTGCTGATAAAGTTAAATTAGGACAGATTAACTGGATTGGTAAATCTGAAGGTGTTGAAGTTGATGTAGATATATCTGGTGGAGGTAAATTTTCTATATTTACAACTTGTATTGAAACAATATATGGAATTACATTCTTTGTAATTGCCCCAGATGGAAAACTAATTAAAGAATTAATGCCTCGAGTAGAGAATAAAGACGAAGTACTTGCCTATATTGAAGAGACTAAGAAAAAGTCTAATATGGACCGTACTGAACTAAATAAAGGTAAAAGTGGTGTAGAAGTTAAAGGTATTAAAGCAATTAATCCAGTAAATGGTAAAGAGGTTAAGATATTCTTAGGTGACTTTGTACTTGGTGATTATGGAACTGGAGCTGTTATGGCAGTGCCATCTCATGATCAGAGGGATTTTGAATATGCTAAAGAACATAACTTAGAGATTATTGAAGTAATTACTGGTGGTGATATTACTAATTCTGCATATGAAAAAGGTGAATATTTAAATAATCCTGAATCTAAGTTAATAAACTCAGAGCAGTTTAGTGGAATGAGTGTAAAAGTTGCTAAAGAAAAAATTACTGATTATTTAGTAGATAAAGGAATTGCTAGAAAAGTTAATAATTATAAAATGAGAGATTGGATATTCTCAAGACAAAGATTCTGGGGTGAACCAATTCCTATGATTCATTGTGAAAAATGTGGCTGGGTTCCAATGGATGAGAAAGACTTACCTTTGTTGTTGCCTGATGTTGCAGAGTATGAGCCTACTGATAATGGAGAAAGTCCACTTGCTAAAATTACTGATTGGGTAAATTGTAAATGCCCTAAATGTGGTGGGGACGCAAAACGTGAGACTGATACTATGCCTAACTGGGCAGGATCAAGTTGGTATTTTTTAAGATTTATGGATCCACATAATGATAAGTGTTTTGCATCAATGGATTCTATGAAATACTGGAATAAAGTAGATTGGTATAATGGCGGTATGGAGCACACAGCTCGTCACTTACTATACGCAAGATTTTGGGTACAATTCTTATATAATATTGGACTTGTTCCAAATAAAGAGATGATTTGGACTCGTGTAAGTCATGGTATGATACTTGGTTCTAACAATGAGAAGATGAGTAAATCAAAAGGTAATGTGGTAAATCCTGATGATATTATTAAATCTTATGGAGCAGATGCTCTTCGTACTTATGAAATGTTTATTGGAGATTATGAAAAAGACGCTGCATGGAGCGAGAATGGTCTTAAGGGTTGTAAGAAATTCTTAGATAGAATATTCAGATTAGGTGAAAAACTAAATGATTCAGCTGATTATTCTAAAGAAACAGAAATTCTTATGAATCAAACAATAAAAAAAGTTACTGAGGATTTAGGTAGTATTAAATATAATACAGCCGTATCTGCTTTAATGATTTTACTTAATGAACTTGAAAAATTAGATTCAGTAAGTAAAAAAGATTATCGCACTTTATTACACTTACTTAATCCAATTGCTCCACATATAACTGAAGAGTTAAATGAGATGTATAATTTAGGTGATAAGTTTACTGATTCTACTTGGATTAATTATGATTCTAATAAATTAGAGAATAATACTTATACTATGGTTGTACAAGTAAATGGTAAAGTAAGAGGTAAGATAGAAGTAGATACTAATACTACTGAAGATGAGATGAAAAATCTTGCAATGGATATTGATAATGTAAAAGTATTCACTGAAGGTAAAGAGATAGTTAAAGTTATTACTGTACCTAAGAAGTTAGTAAATATCGTAGTTAAATAAGCATGATTATGTGCTTATTTTTCTTGTAAAAAATACTAATTTATGATATTATCTTTTGGAAGGACGTGGTATTATGTTGCCTAGTTTATTAGAAGCCAAAAAAAGAACTAATAATGAGGTTAAAAATTATAAATATACAAGATGTAATGATTATAATAATATAGGTATTAATAAAAAGTATTATATTAAAACTTATGGTTGTCAGATGAATGTACATGATAGTGAGAATATAAAGGCTCTTTTAGAAGAGATGAGTTTTAGTGAGACTGATTCTATGGAAGATGCAGATTTAATTATTCTAAATACTTGTGCGATAAGGGAAAATGCTCATAATAAGGTATTTGGGTTTCTAGGTAGAGTTAAACACTTAAAAGAAACTAAGCCAGATATTATCACAGGTATTTGTGGTTGTATGGCTCAAGAAGAAAATGTAGTTAGTGAAATTAAAAATAAATATAAGTGGGTAGATATTGTATTTGGTACTCACAATTTATCTGAATTACCTCGTATATTAAATGATTCTATTAAAAACAATAAGCAAGAGATTGAAGTATTAAGTATTGAAGGAGATATTATAGAAGATATTCCTGTTAAAAGAGATTCTAAGTATAAGGCTTGGGTTAATATTATGTATGGATGTGATAAGTTCTGTACTTATTGTATAGTTCCATATACTAGAGGAAAACAACGTAGTAGAAATCCTAAAGATATAATTAGAGAAGTAGAAAAACTTGTTCAAGATGGTTATAAAGAAGTAACACTATTAGGGCAGAATGTTAATGCCTATGGAAAAGATTTAGATTTAAATTATTACATGGGAGATTTGTTAAAAGATGTCGCAGAAACTGGTATTGCTCGTGTTAGATTTGTGACAAGTCATCCTTGGGATTTTACTGATGATATGATAAACATTATAAAAGAATATGATAATGTTATGCCATATATACATTTGCCTTTACAAAGTGGATCAGACCGTATATTAAAGTTAATGGGTAGAAGATATACTAAAGAATCATATTTAGAATTATTTAATAAATTAAAAACTATTCCTAATGTTTCTATTACTACAGATATTATAGTAGGTTTTCCAGGAGAGACTGAAGAAGACTTTGAAGAAACACTTGATGTTGTAAATAAGTGTAAGTATGATTCAGCATTTACATTTATATTCTCACCTCGTGATGGTACTCCAGCAGCTAAGATGAAAGATGATGTAACACTTACTACTAAGAATGAAAGATTACAGAGATTAAATGAGTTAGTTAATAAGTACGCTAGTTTAAATAATCAAAAATACTTAAATAAGATAGTAGATGTATTAATAGAAGATAGGTCTAATAAAGATGGATGCTTAATGGGATATACAGATACTATGAAACTAGTAAATGTTAAGTGTGATGATTCTTATCTAGGTAAATTAGTTAAAGTTAAGATTACTGATATTAAAACATGGAGTCTAGATGGAGAGTTAGCGGAATAGATGTTCAATAAAATTAGGAAAAGTTGCACAATAAAATGCAGAAAATTTGCACAACACGCATAAATGTGATATACTGTATATAGAGGTGATTATGTGTCATTAAATAACAATAGTTATAAGAATAGATTAATTGATGAAAAGATAAATGTTTATTTAAAATTATTTGGTGCAATTAGTATTGAAGGTCCTAAATGGTGTGGTAAAACTTGGACTGCAGAACACCATGCAAAATCTGCGATTTATTTAGATGATTCTAAAGAAAACTTTGATACAAGAGAAAAAGCAAAATTAGATGTATCACTTGTTTTAGATGGAGAGTCTCCATTACTAATTGATGAATGGAGTGAAGTTCCTGAAATTTGGGATGCAGTAAGACACTTATGTGATAAAGATAAGAAAAAAGGCAAATATATATTAACCGAATCTACTACACTTAGAAGAAACGAAGATGAAGAAAAAATACATCATTCTGGTGCGGGTAGGATTGATAGAATGAAAATGTATTCAATGAGTTTATATGAATCAGGAGATTCGACGGGTGTTGCATCACTTAAAGCATTGTTTAATGGTACCCAAAAAAATATTGCAACTAAAAAAACAACACTTGATATGCTTGCGAAATATATTGTTCGTGGAGGATGGCCTGAAAATATTGAAACAAGTGATGAATATGTGCATATTATGCCTGAGAGTTATTTAAATGCTGTTTTAACACATGATATTAATAAAGATGGAGTAGAGAGAGATTATAATAAAATGAATATGTTACTTAAATCTCTTGCACGGAATGAATCAACAATTGTTACTAATAGTACAATTGAATCTGATATAGAAAATTATACAACAAATAAAGAATATCAATTAAGTCGTAATACATTATCTGATTATTTAAGCGTACTATCCAAATTATACTTAATAGAAAATCAAGAAGCATATAGTACAAATTTAAGAAGTAGGGATGTGGTTGGTAAATCTCCTAAAAGACATTTTACAGATCCATCTCTTGCATGCGCTGCACTTGGTATAACTAAAGATAAACTTATGAATGATATTAGAACATTTGGTTTTATGTTTGAAGCATTAGTTGAAAGAGATCTAAGAATATATATAGAATCTTTAGGCGGAAAATTATATCACTATCGTAATAATAAAAATGGCTGTGAAGTTGATGCTATAGTTGAACTTAAGAGTGGCGAATACGGAATAATTGAAATAAAACTAGGTTCTAATGAAATTGAAGACGCAAAGAATAGTTTGTTAAAATTTACAAAAGAAGTAAAAGTACAGCCTACATTTAAATGTATAATATGTGGCCTATGGGATGCAGTAGTACAAGATAAAGGAACAGGAATATATATAGTTCCAATAACTGCATTAAAAAATTAATTTGCACAAATCCTAATTTTATGATATTATGTATACAGATGAGAAAATCTCATATAATAAAAAAGGATACGTTTGATGTGGTAATCAGATGTTTCCTCTAGTTTTTTGGAAGCACCTGATACAACTTTTGTTAATCAGGTGCTTTGTCTTATCTTACGATAAGTAATATTATTAGCAAAATAATTATTACCAATAATAGAAATATTAAAGTAAACAGAATTTTTTCTCTGTTAATATATTTCATATTGTACCTCCTATATATTAAGATAAAGACCAAAGTTCCCTGATAATAATAGGAGGAAGCATCTGAATTGGGACGTATCCGGGTACATCATAACATAAATTAGATGAGTGGTGCAACTAAAATTAGGTAAGAAAATTGTAAAAATGAAGAAATTGTCAATATAGGGTTGATTTTTTTTTTTTTTTTTTTTTTTTTTTAGTAAACTGAAAAGTGTAATCATGGTATACACTAAAAAAAGCACCATGGAATTATAAGAAAGAAGGTAAAAATATGTTTAAAAGTAAAAGAAAAGCATTTACTCTAATTGAGTTAATAGCAGTATTAGTAATTATGGCAATAATTGCTTTAATAGTAACTCCATTAGTTATGACAATAATTAGAAAAGCAAGAATATCTGCAGATAAAAGAAGTATTGATGCATACGGACGAAGTATTGAATTAGCAATTGCAGGATATTTAATGGATACAGGAAGATTTCCAACAAGTATAGAACAACTAACTATTGAATATTCAGGAGATGAAGTAGTATGTTCAACTACTAATCTTAATTCTGATTCATCAATATATCTAGCAGGATGTACAGTAGGTGGAAGAAGTGTAGAAGGATACACATATGGTAAAGAAGAGACTACTCCAGCACCATCATACACTGCATATAATGTAGGAGACCATGTTTCATATAATGGTGTTACATACTATGTAATAGAAGATTCTAATTCTACTAATGATACAGTTAAATTATTAAAAGAAAATCCACTTACTAAAACAGAAATGAAAGCATTAAATTTAACTGGTATTTCTATTTTTGATTCTAATGGATATGGTCTAGTACAATATGGTAGTTCAATTGATTATGCAACATCTACAGTAAAACAGGTAGTAGATGCTTGGAAGGACACTACAATTACATCAGGAGATATTGCAACTGCAAGGCTGATAGTATATGATGAATTGCTTGATAATTTAGGTTATGAAAATAATATAGCTTGTACTGGTGGATGTTATTACATTGGTTCAATAGAAAATGTACCATCATGGGTATATAATAGTAATGGTGATTATTGGACAATGACTGCGCAATCTGAAACATCATATATATGGATTGTGGGTGGTAATGGAAATATTAAAGATGCTCAACCATCTACTATGAATTTAGTCCGTCCTGTCTTAGAACTAAACAAATCAGCTGATATTACTAAACTTGCTTCATAAAATAATAGATTAGTTCTATTATTTTTTTATGTGCATAATATTATTTAGGTGATTTTATGCATACTATTTCTTTTCCTAAGATGGCTGATTATGATGTTCCTGCTTTGTACTTATTTAGACATGTTACTGATTATAAGATTATTAAACCTATTATTAATTTAAATACTATGGAGACTGGTAGTAAGCATAGTCCTGATTTTGTATGTGCGCCTTTTAAGTATACTCTAGGCACTTTAATTAATGGATTAGAATTAGGTGCTGACATACTTATTCAGTTTGGTGGTGGATGTAGGTATGGTTATTATGCTTCTTTACAAGAAGAGATACTTAAAGATTTAGGGTATAAGTTTAAGATGTATAACTTAGTTACTGCAGGACATACTGATATTAAAAGAATATATAAGATTATTAAAGAGATTGATCCTAATATAAAATTAAGAAGGTTAATTAGATATGGGATAGTAGCTATGAAGATGGTTAAGTATATGGATATTATTGATAATTATATTAGAGAGAATATTGGATTTGAAGTAGTTAAGGGAAGTTTTATAAAACTAAAAAGTAAGATGTTATGCGATTTTTCTAAGTGTAAGGGATTAATACATTTAAAAAGATTGTATAGGAAGTATAAAAAAGAGTTTAGGAGAATTAAGATTGATAAACCTAAGGATTACTTAAAAGTAGGTCTTATTGGTGAGTTATATACTTTGATGGAGGAGAATGCTAATTATGGCTTGGAGTATGAGTTAGCTCGTCATGGTATTTCTATTACTAGATTTACTAATGTTACTTATTTATTATTAAAAAAAAGAAAGGAAGTTCGTAAGTATTTAAAGAAAATGAAGAATATTAAATATAGATTAGGAGCTGACGCACTAGATAATATATATCATACAGAATACCTATGTAAGAAAGGGTATGATGGGATAATACATATTAAATCTAGTTTCTGTACTCCTGAGATTGGTGCGATGCCTATAATAAATAAGATTGCTAAAAAGTATGAAGTACCTGTTATATTTTTTAGTTTTGATACTAATACATCTAAAGTAGGAGTAGAGACTCGTATTGAAGCGTTTGTAGATATGATTAAGATGAAGAGAGGAATGTAGATGAAAAAGTGTTATTTAGGAGTAGATATAGGTTCAATATCAACTAAAGGGGTAGTAATAGATGAGAGTAATAAGATAATTGCTAGTGAATACTTATGGACTGAAGGAAATCCTGTATGTGCGGTTAAGAGATTAGTTAGTATTTTAAAAAGTCAGGTTGAAAGTGATTATGTATTAAAAGGTATTGGTACTACTGGTAGCGCGAGAAAGTTAATTGGTCTTATGCTTGGTACTAAGGCAGTTAAAAATGAAATAACTGCTCATGCAGTAGGAACCACATCACTATACCCTGATGTTAGAACAATTCTAGAAATAGGAGGACAAGATTCTAAGATAATTTTACTTAATCATGGTATTATTACTGATTATGCAATGAATACATTATGTGCGGCAGGAACTGGAGCTTTTTTATCTAGTCAAGCTAAAAGAATAGGTGTTGATATAAATGAGTTTGGTTCTATGGCTTTAGAGAGTAATAATCCTGTTAAGATAGCTGCACGCTGTACTGTATTTGCTGAATCAGACTTAATTCATAAGGCTCAATCTGGTTATGAGATTAAGGATATAGTTGCAGGGCTTTGTAAAAGTATTGTACTTAATTATTTAAATAATGTTGGTAAAGGAAAAAAGATTAAAGGGCCTATTATATTTCAAGGTGGGGTAAGTAAAAATAAAGGCGTAGTTAAATATTTTAAAGAAGTACTTGGTGAAGATATTATAGTAGATGAAAATAGTCATCTTTTAGGGGCCTTAGGTATTGCGATTATTTCAAAAAAATATGAAACTGATAAAATTTATAGTTTTGATGTTAATGATATTAAGTTTGTAACAAAAGGTCAAGAGTGTAGTGGGTGTACAAATAACTGTGAAATATTAAAAATATATAAGAATGATACTTTAGTTGATACTTGGGGTAATAGATGTCCTAGGGGTGTTAATAATTAGAGAAAATAAAATATATTTAATGGTAAGTGTAATGCTTATCTTTCTTTTTGTGTCCATTTTTATTAACTTTAAGTTATATTTTATAAGAAATTTACATTTTTTTGAAGTTTTTCATCAAATGAAAAAGGAAATTTGAAAGTTTTAACTAATAATATATATAGGAGGGAAAAGAAAGTGTTGTTCTTGGTAATAGATTGGAACTGGCTATTATTTAAGAACAGTATTTTGTTAGTACCTCAGAGGGAGAAATTATGGTTAATGTATATGAAAGAGTATTAAAAGAAGATGAGGTTATACCTTTAACTTATGATCGAGTATTTAAACTAATTTTTGGTGATGCAAATCA
>CACZAH010000029.1 GCA_902779035.1 uncultured Erysipelotrichaceae bacterium
CATGAAATTTAAAGAAAGAAGGTATATAATGAAACAAAGAAAAAGTAAAGCATTTACATTAATCGAACTTATAGCAGTATTAGTAATTATGGCAATAATTGCTCTTATAGTAACTCCATTAGTTATGAGTATAATAAGAAAAGCAAAAGTATCAGCTGATAGAAGAAGCATTGATGCATATGGAAGGTCTATAGAACTAGCAATTGCAGGATACTTAATGGATACAGGAGATTTTCCAACATCAATAGAACAACTAACAATAGAATATTCAGGAGATGAAGTCGTTTGTACAACTACACAATTAAATAGTGATTCTTCAGTATATCTAGCAGACTGTACAGTAGCGGGAAGAAGTGTAGAAAACTATACTTATGGAAGTGATAAATCTTCACCTGAATCTGTATATAATGCTTATGAAGTAGGCGATATTATCCAATATAATGGAGTTCAATACAGAGTAATCAAGGATTCAGATACTTCAAAAGAAAATGTAACATTATTAAAAGCAGAACCATTAAGTGTAGCTGAAGTAAATCAATACGGAGCAGGACATGTAAACAGATATACATATTCTTCAGTAGGCACTGCATATAATTCAAATGGCTATGGAGGTATGGCATATTATACAAGTGAAACTTGTGGATATATAAATAATACTAGGGTATATGATGGATGTAAAAATGATTATGCATTAAGCGAGATTAAATATGTAGTAGATGCATGGAAGACAGCAAAGGCTCCCGCAGCAAGTGAAGCAAGATTAATTTCAAAAGATGAGTATGAGCCAATGACAACGGTTGAAACTTATAAAACACCTACTGCACCAGGAACTAGATATGTACCACAATATGATTGGCAATATAATAATAGTTACTGGTATTGGACAATGAGTTCATTTAATGATTCGTCTTCCATTGTTTGGCACGTGAGCGGCAATGGCAATCTTAGCTACGGCAGCCTTGGCACCACGACGTCATCACCGAAAGTCTGGTTGTCCGCCCGGTTATAACAATCTCTAAATCTGCACTATAATCCATAACTAAAAAACTAATGTGAATGCGTAATATCATCTTAGGTGAAATGTCTAGGATGATTTTTGTAATTATATGTATTTTACAAATAATCGATTTAATAGTATAATATAGGCGCTTGAGGTGTAGTGTGATATGAATAAAATAGAATTACTTGCTCCTGCTGGTAATATGGAGAGTCTTTATGCTGCTGTTAGTGCAGGTGCGGATGCGGTATATTTAAGTGGTAAGAAGTATGGTGCGCGTGCTTTTGCGGCTAACTTTAACGATGAAGAGTTAGTTGAAGCTATTAATTATTGTCATTTATATGATGTTAGAGTATATGTTACTGTTAATACTTTGATTTATGAACGTGAGATGGATGATTTTATTAAGTATGTGGAGTTTCTACACCGTAGTGGGGTAGATGCAGTTATTATGCAGGATTTAGGGGCTATGGATTTAGTAAGACAGAAGTTTCCCACTTTAGAAATACATGCTTCAACACAAATGAATATTCATTCTCTAGAGAGTGTTAAGTTACTTGAGGGTCTTGGTATTAAAAGAGCGGTATTATCTCGTGAGTTAAGTATTAGTGATATTACTAATATTAAGAAGAATAGTAATATTGAACTTGAGATATTTATCCAGGGGGCACTTTGTGTTAGTTTTTCTGGATGCTGTTTGATGAGTAGTCTAATAGGTGGTAGAAGTGGTAATAGAGGGTCATGCGCACAGTGTTGCAGAATGAAGTATGAACTTATTAAGGATAGTAAGAATGTAGATTCAGGTTATTTACTTAGTACTAAGGATTTATTTACGGTTAATAATATTGATAAACTAATTGATATAGGTATTACATCTTTGAAAATTGAAGGTAGAATGAAAAGACCTGAGTATGTATATACTGCTGTTAGTTTATATCGTAAGGCAATTGATTCTTATATTTCTTCTGGTAAGATAGATATTAGTGAGTCTGATATTACTGAATTAAAGAAGATATTTAATAGAGAGTTTACTAAAGGATTTTTATTTAATGAAGATAATAATAACTTTATTAATAAGATTAAACCTAATCATCAAGGCATAGAAATAGGTAAGGTAATTAGTATTAAGAATAATTATTTTTTACTTAAATTATGTGATACTTTAAATACTCAAGATGGTATTAGAATAGTAGATGATGATATAGGTTTTACTGTTACTGATATGTTTATTAATAACTCTAAAGTTAAAACTGCACGTAGTGGTGATATAGTTAAGATTAAGTATAAAATTAATAGTTTAAGTAAAGTTGTAAAGACTACTGATTATGAACAATTGAGAAGAATTAGCGGGAGTATTAAGATTAGTAAGAAGTTACCGCTTGATATTAGTATTGATGCTTGTATTGATAAACCACTTATAATTAAGCTTAAATATAAAGATTATACTGTGGAAGGTGTTAGTGATTACATTATTACTAGTAGTATTAATAGTCCTACTACTAAAGATGATATAATATCTAGAGTTAGTAGATTAAATGATACTGTATATAGTGTAGGTAGTATAAATGTAACTGTTAGTGATAATATATTTATACCTGGTGGGGTTATTAATAGATTAAAAAGAGATTTAGTAGATAAACTTAATTTGAAAAGATTAAAAGTTTGTGATATAGTAGTTGGCGATTACGGGGTTAATCTTAAAAATTATGATAAAGTTAATAAGAAGTCTGTGCTTAGTGATAAATATACTAGCTATGATGAAGTATATAGTATGAATAATATTAGTAATACTACTTTAAGATTAGGTAGAGTAGTTATTAATCATAAAGATATTAATAAAAGAGTTTTAGTTAGTGAACTTGGTAGCATTAATAAATATGATAATGTGGTTACTGATTTTGGAATGAATGTAGTAAATAGTTATACTGTAGCCTTCTTACACAGTTTAGGTGTAGATAAGATTACTTTATCTTATGAACTAGATTATAATAAGATTAAAGATATAGTAGATAATTATCATAAAAGATATAATAAGCATCCTAACTTAGAAGTAATTGTTAGTGGTTATCCTGAGGTAATGGTGTCAAGGTATAAATTAGATGGTGACTATTTAAAAGATAGATTTAATAATCTATTTAGGATCAAGGTAATAGATGATTATATGTATATATATCATTATAAAAATATTAACTTAAAAGATGATTATTATAAAATAGGAATAAATTGGATAAGAGAGAATAGAGAGTTGGATTAGATGAAGATACTTACATTTAATGTTAGAAATAGATATGGAATAAAGAATTATAGTGGAATATATAAAGGTATTGATACTATTAAGAATTTATCTGATTATATTAAAAGTAATGATATTGATATTATTGCTTTACAAGAGGTAATTGAGATATATAGAGATAATTTAACTAATGCTTTAGGTAACTATTATGTTTATGGTAAACCTAGGTTTGGTAGTAATATATTTACAAAGAGGATAGAGAAATTAAAAAGATTTAATGAGTCTGCTAATATATATACTAAAAAGGAAACTATAAGGTGTAAGTGTTATAAAATGCCTAACTTACCTGATATATTACCTAGAGTAGCTACTTTGATTGAGTATAAGGTAGGTAATAAAGTAATAACTATAATTAATGTGCATCTATCTGCTTATAATAAGATAAGTAAGAATAGACAACTTAAATACTTATATAATAAAATAAAACATATTAAAACACCTGTTATATTATTGGGAGACTTTAATATGAATATTAAAAGTAATATAATGAATAATTTCATAAATAAACTAAGTAGTTTAGGAATTAATCATTTAGAAATAAAGGGGAGAACATTTAAAAAATCTAAAAGAAATTTACCAATAGACCACGTATTTGTATCAAATAGTATAAAAGTAAAAAGTATAAAAAAAGAAAAAGATAAGATAGTATCGTTTAGTGATCACTATCCAGTATTAATTGATGTAATTTAGGGGGAATAATTATGAATAGTATAATATTTAGTAAAATGACAAGGAAGCAAGTAATTGAGGCTTACAGTAATAAAGAGTATAAGAAAATGATACAAATGCTTAGAGGAATATTTGTAAATAGAAAAGGATTTTTAAAGTTTTTAAATGATGATTCAAATGGTATAGATAATATTTATTTAAGAAAGTTTAGAGAGATTCTATATATATGGACCGTTATTGATGAGTTTAAGCAATTACTTAATAATACTACAGATATAATAACTATTTCGTATATGCAAGAGTTTGAAAAAGATTATGTTAAAGATTATTTTAATGAAGATGAGATTAAACTAATTAAAGAAAGAGCTAATAGGTACTTTATAAAACAAAAAAATAGATTATTATTAAAAAACTATGAAGATGGTAATTTTAAATATGTAATTGATGCATTTAAGTGTGATTATAAAGATTATTATGATTATGAATCAACAATTGCTATTGATAAGGGGTATGTTTATGAAAGAGCAGAAATTGCACCACTTCGAGAATTATCTCGCATTTTTAAACATGCAAATTTAAATATATTGAAAAGTAATAATGAAAGATATAAATATGCTATGCTAAATAATCTTATTGATATGTATAAATATATGAATGATGAGTATATTGAAAGATATTTAGTAAGACAGAAAAAAATAGGAATTAATATTGAAAAGTGCTTTTTTAACAAAATAATTCTAAAAGAATTTAGTGCAGAAGATAAAACAATTTTAAGTGAAATATATGATAAGTTTGTTAGAAATGGTCTAAAAGTTAATGGTGGGCTTGGATTATATGATAGAAAAGAATATACACGTCGATTGCACACAATTATGAATATCATAGAATTATCAGGAACTGATATGGAAAAGTTTAAAATAATGAAATATAATTATGGATATATTCCATATACTATTAATGAATGTATTTCTGGAACATTTGTTAAAAATGCATTTAAAAAAGAACAATTTGAGTCTGTTGTAAGATTAGTAAATGATTATTCTAAATTTTATGATGGAGTTAAAAATGATAAAAGGAATGATGAAAAAACAAAACTTGGATTAGAATTAGGTAGAATTATTACAGAATTCTTAGATAATGATGTAGATATTGATTCTTATTTTAATCAAAATGAATTATTAAAAAGAGAATATACAAGAATTCAAAAGTATGTAAATAAGTATTGTCCTGATGTATATGATAGATTTATTGCTTATAGAGAGTCAAGAATAATGAATGCGGCATTAATGATTAGAAAAGCAATTATAAATAATGAATTAAATAATGAAATTGATTATTATTCTATTACTAATATTCCATATAGATATATTAGGAACTATTTACAAGGAACGGATTCTAAAGCATTTATTTTATTTGATAGGTTTATAAAGAATAATTCAAAAAGTATAAATCTTACTGAGAAAGGATTAATTGATGTTCTTAATTCAGTACAAACATTTATAGTTGCAATGCCTGATGGAAGTTTTAAAACTGTAGAGGCTACCTTAGATGATAAAAAGCTTGTAGTTAGTTATTTAAATGATATTGGCGTGCCTATTACAGCCAAGAATATTTCTATTGGTTTAAGAAGATACTTAAATAATAAAGAATGTATTAAAAATAGTAACTTACAAAAGAGAATTACATTATAATTTTGTAATTCTTTTATTATGTGTTAAAATTAATTTGTAATTAACATAAAGGAGGAGTTAATGTGTGTGGAATTACTGGTTTTGTAGGTAAAAATTCTATTAGAAATACAATGATTGGAATAAAAAGTTTAGAATATCGTGGATATGATTCTGCTGGTATTGCATTTATTAATAATAAAAAAGTTGAGGTTTTAAAAGAAGAAGGTAAGATAGAAAATCTAGAAAAATTTATTAATTATGATTTAGATAGTTTAATTTCTATTGCGCATACTAGATGGGCAACTCACGGGGCAGCTAATAAGATTAATGCTCATCCTCATAGTGCAGGTAAGATTACTTTAGTACATAATGGTATTATTGAAAATTATAAAGAGTTAAAAAATAAATATAAGGATTATAAGTATAAAAGTGAAACTGATACTGAGGTTATCGCTGTTTTAATGAATGAACTATATAGTGAATACAAAGACATGCTTAAAACGCTTAATAAAGCTATTGAGATTCTTAAAGGCAGCTATGCGCTTGCCATTATAAATAGTGATTATCCTGATACATTGTATGCAATAAGAAAAGATAGTCCTTTAATAGTAGGAGTTAAAGATAGTGATACTATGCTTGCAAGTGACGTTCCAGCTATACTTCATTTCACTAATAAATACTATTTGCTTGATAATTATGACATTGTTAAAGTAGATAGTAAAGGTGTAAGATTTTATAACGATAATAAAGAGATTACTAAAAGAATTAATATTTATGATAATAGTAGTGATATTACAAGTAAAAATGGGTATGATCATTACATGTTAAAAGAAATTAATGAAGAACCTAGCGTATTTAGAAACACTTTAAAAGAATATATAAATAATAATAAGATTGTAAATATGTTTGATATAAGCAAATATGATGAAATTGAAATAGTAGCGTGTGGTTCAGCATATCATGCAGGTTGTTTAGGCAAGCATTATATAGAAGAATATGCTAATATTAAAACAAATGTATATTATGCATCTGAATATAGATATACTAAACATTTTTATAATAGTAATATACTTGTAATTGTTATATCACAATCAGGGGAGACTGCTGATACTCTTGCTGCATTAAAGATGGCAAATGATAATAATGTTGATACTTTAGGTATAGTAAATGTATATAAATCAAGTATTGCAAGAGAGGCTAAACATGTAATATATACTAAAGCAGGAATAGAGATATCTGTTGCAACTACTAAAGCATATATGGCACAATCACTAACTTTATTACTTCTTGCTTTAAATGTAAAACAGGATAGTAGTATTATTAAGGAATTATTTAAGATACCTAGTATTCTAACTAAATATATAAATAGGACTTATAAAAAGATAGCTAAGGTGATTGCTAAATATAATCATATATTCTATTTAGGAAGAGAAATAGATTATTATTTAGCTTTAGAGGGTAGTTTAAAACTAAAAGAAATATCTTATATACATAGCGAAGCATATCCAGCAGGGGAGTTAAAACATGGTACTATATCATTAATGGATACAAATACATTGGTTATCTCTGTTGTTACAGATGATAAAATAAAGGAGAAGACTATTAGTAATTTAAAAGAAGTTATGGCACGTGACACTAAAGTGTTATCTATAACTAATACATCTGGTGATTTCTATGATTATAAAGTTGATATTATAGAAAATGATAGCCTAACTCCATTTATAGTTATGATACCTATGCAATTAATTGCTTATGAAGTTGCTCGAATTAAAGGTTATGATATAGATAAACCAAGAAACTTAGCGAAATCAGTAACAGTTGAATAGACGTCTTTGGACGTTTATTTGTATATAAAGTGTAAAATGCTGAAGATTTATTTGTGTAAGTATTTACAAACTAATGAATTTAGTATACAATTTAGGTAATGAGTGGTAAATAGTGGGGATAAGTGGTTAATATGTTCATAGGAGAGTATAATCATACAATAGATGATAAAGGTAGAATTATTATTCCAGCTAAACTTAGAAATGAACTAGGTAATAATTTTATAGTTACTCGTGGACTTGACGGATGCTTGTTTATATATTCAAGTAATGAGTGGAATAATATTATAAATAAATATAAGAATCTACCTGATACTAAAGAAAAAAGAAATTTCTTAAGAATATTTTTATCAGGAGCTACAGTTTGTGAATATGATCGGCAAGGTAGAATAAATATATCACAATCACTTATTAGTTATGCATGTTTAAAGCGTGAATGCATAATTGTTGGAGTATTTGATAGATTAGAGATTTGGGCAAAAGAGTCTTGGAATAAGTTTATTGATATGAATACTGATGATTTATCAGATATTGCTGATAGTTTATTTAAGAGTAGCAACAATATTTAGGGGGGATATATGCATAAGAGTGTATTACTTGAAGAGGCAATTGAATATTTAAATTTAAAAGATAATAGTATTATAGTTGATTGTACACTAGGTTATGGCGGACATAGTAGTGAGATATTAAAACAAATACCTAATGGTCATTTATATTCATTCGATCAAGATAGTGAAGCAATTGATTATAGTAAAGATAGACTATCTAAAATTGCAGATAATTATACAATTATTAAAAGTAATTTTGTAAATATAAAAGAGGAACTTAGAAAGAAAGGTATTGATAAAGTAGATGGAATATTATATGATTTAGGGGTATCTAGTCCACAATTAGATGAAGATTATAGAGGTTTTAGTTTTCATAAAGATGCTAAACTTGATATGCGTATGAATAGACAGCAAGATTTATCTGCTTATAATGTAGTAAATGAATATAGTATTGATAAACTTACAGATGTAATATTTAAGTATGGAGAAGAGAGGTTTGCTCGTAATATTTCTAAGGCTATAGTAAATTCAAGACCAATTAATACTACATTAGAACTTGTAGAAGTAATTAAAAGTGCAGTACCAATGAAATATAAAAAAGATCATCATCCAGCCCGTAAGACTTTTCAAGCAATTAGAATAGAAGTAAATAATGAACTTGAAGTATTTAAAAAAAGTCTTATTGATGCATTAAGTTTATTAAATAAAGATGGCAGAATATGTGTAATTACATTTCATTCTTTAGAAGATAAAATATGTAAAGAGATATTTAAAAGCGTAAGTACTATTAGGGATGAACTTAAAAATATGCCTATTATTCCAAAAGAGTTTGAGCCTAAATTTAAGGTAGTTAAAGTATTAAGTCCTAAAACTGATGAGATTAAAGATAATAAAAGAGCTCGTAGTGCGAAACTTAGAGTAATAAAAAGGATTGGTTAAAATGAAAAAGAAGAAAAAGAAAGTTGCTAGATTTACAAGAGGAGAGAAATTATTATATGCACTGGCTATAATATGTATATGTTCTACTTTTGTACTTAAAATATTTG
The DNA here is from genome assembly GCA_902779035.1 of uncultured Erysipelotrichaceae bacterium. Taxonomy (GTDB): domain Bacteria; phylum Bacillota_I; class Bacilli_A; order RF39; family UBA660; genus RUG12438. The sequence goes on from CACZAH010000029.1 coordinate 9,047, forward strand.
TGAGTGCTAGTACCAGTAATTTGAAAATTCAAATTGAAAAGATTAATTCGAAAATCGAAAAACAAAAAAATACTAACGAGAGCTTAACTATGCAAGTTAATGAACTTACGTCTTATGAGAATATGGATTCAGTGCTAAAAGATTTAGGACTTGCCTATAATAATGAAAATATTATAATTATTGATAAAAATGAGTCTCAATGAATAAACATATTAAATGTCTTTAAAATATATACATACTATATTTTAGTAGTGAGATTTATGTTTTAGAAATTAATGTTCAATCTGAGATAAAAAATAAAGGAATAAGCATGAAGTGAGACTGCTGAAAAAGTTACATCAAGATTGTTGTAAACCAAAGACAACAGTCTTTTTATTTGCTATAATATAGATAAAAGAATATTAGGTTGGTGGTATGATGTTAAAATTAGAAAAGGATAAAGAAATGAGTTTAAGTGAATATAGTAAATTATATGATATATTGATAAGTGGAGATAACTTTTGGAGAAGATTAAATGCTGAAGTAGATTTTTCATTTATAAATGAGGAGATACAGACTAACTATTCAATGACTATGGGAAGACCTTCTGAATATACTGAAAGAATGTTTAAATTTTTATTACTAAAATCATATTATAATTTATCAGATAGAGATTTAGTAGAACGTGCTAAAACAGATATGGCATTTAAGTTTTTTTTAGGTTATAATCCAGAAGATACAAAGTTAATAGATCCAAGTTTATTAACTGTTTTTAGGCGTCAAAGATTAAAAAGTAATGAAAATAATTTATTGGATAAATTAATTAAAAAAACTGTGCAAATTGCAATAGAAAAAGGTGTAATTAAAGCCAAGAATAAAATGATTGTTGATTCAACTCATTCCCTATCAATGTTTTCTCACATATCACCTAGAGAAAAATTGATTCAACTTGCGAAGGAATTAAGAAAATCAGTCTATAAAATTGATGAAAGCATGCATGATAAAATGCCTAAAAAAAGGGAAGCATCAGGTATTTTAGAAGATGAAATAGAATATTGTAAGGAGCTTATAGGCTTATTAAATAATGATGAAAGATTTAAAAATGTTCAACATATAAAAGAGCAAATTAATTTACTTGAGGAAACAATTGATGATACTCAAGTTGAATTAGAATACTCAAAAGATCAAGATGCAAAAGTTGGTCATAAAACTGCTGATACTGCATTTTTCGGATATAAAACTCATATATCTGAAACGCCAGAAAGGATAATTACTGCTGCAAAAATAACTAGTGGAGAAAAAAATGATGGAAAGCAATTACAGGACTTGATTGAAAAAACTCAAAGCAATGGAATTGAAGTAGAAGCAATCATTGGTGATGGTGCATATTCAGAATCATATAATTTAGATTATTGTAAAGAAAAAGGTATTAAAAACGCTAGTAAATTAAGTAATGCAGTAACTCATGGAACAAGAAAAGAAGAAGATATTTTAGAATATAATAAAGACGCAGGTATGTACGTTTGTAAAGCTGGACATATGGCAATAAAAAAAGCTAAACAAGGAAGTAAAGATAATGGTACTCAAGTTGAATGCTATTATTTTGACGTGGAAAAGTGCAAGCATTGTCCATTTAAAGATGGATGTTACAAAGAAGGAGCAAAAACAAAAACATATAGTGTAAAAATAAAAAGTGATACCCATACTGCTCAAATGGATTATATGGAAACGAATGAATTTAAAGAATTATATTCTGAAAGATATAAAATAGAAGCCAAAAATGCTGAACTGAAAAATAATTATGGATATGATAAGGCAACTTCCTGCGGAATTGGTGGGATGACCATACAAGGGGCAACTACGCTCTTTTTAGTAAATATGAAAAGAATATTTAAATTAGAAGATGCAATCAAATGGTTAACATTATCGATTTTCATTATTAGACTTTTTCAGCAGCCTCGCATGAAGTACTTATTTCTTTATTTTGCTTTTGAACTATATAGTTTGTTAATATAGTATACTTGTTAACTTGTTATATTATAATTTAGTATTTCATGTTATAATTTTATTAATTGGTGAATGTGATTTGGATGTGATTATATGAAATTTAAAAGTAGTTATTTTAAAAATATATACTCATTTGGACCAACTGATTATGATTTAAAGTTTATGCATTATTATATAGATATGAAAGAGTCTGATAAAATAGTAATCTAGGTAATATAACTTTATTAAATAATAATCATAATGTTATATTACAAATTGATACTATTAAAGAGTTAAGTAGAGAAAAACTTAATAGTTTATTAAATAAGTATCATATTACAAGCATTCAAGTAGGACAAATATGTTATATTTACTCTGAATACAGTAAAGATATCATAGATGTAATAAATAAGTTTAATATTTCTAGTAGTGATTATTTAAATATTGAAAAGAATGTATTAATATCTAATGATTTTTATACAGTAAGTGAGTATAAAAGTATTATAGATAAGTGCTTATTCTTAGTTAAAGATATAGATATTGATGATAAAGATATTAATAGATTTATTAAGGTATATAAATATGTTATAGAAAATATTAATTATGATAATGATGGGGTAATTAAAAGTAAGATAGAAAATCAAACATTAGTTGGTGGTTTATTTAATAATAAATGTGTCTGTGAAGGATACTGTAAAATCTTACAACAATTACTTAGTTTAGTTAATATTGAGTCTGTTGTAGTAGGTGCGGGTGGTGCAAAAGAATCTGGTGGACACTTGTGGAATCAAGTTAAAATAGATGGTATTTGGTACAATGTAGATGCAACATATGATTCATATTTAGTTCATAATAATAAAGAGATAATGAAATGTCTTGTTAGTGATAGTGAGGTACATAAAACTACATATAAGATAGCTAAGAAATGTGATATGTCTTATGATATAAATAATAATAAAAGATTAGGAGGATAATTATGATAAAAACACCAGAAGAGTTATTTGAATTTATGGGTGATTTTGATTATGAGTGGATGGATAAGGATGGAAATTTTCACGAATGTATTGTTCCTGAGATGTATGAGAACTATTCATTTATGTCACCAAGTGAAGTTTTAAAGTATAAAAAAGGAATTTGTGTTGATCAGACTGAGTTTGAAAGAGATTGGTTTAGTAAGAATGGCTATGAACATAAAGTAATGAATATCCAAATAGATTTAGAAAATGAAAGTCCAGGCCATGCATTTTTAATATATAAAGATAATGATATATATTATTGGTTTGAACATGCTTGGTATAATGAAAGAGGTATACATAAGTATAATACATATGAAGAGTTAATAAATGATATTAAGAATAAGTTCATTGCTCAAGAGAATATAAGTAGTAATCTTGTTAATGAAATAAAAATATTTGAACCACCACAATATCCTTATCATTTAAGCTATAAAGAAATGGATGAATATGATGGTAAAGAGAAAACAAAAAGAAAATAATAATATTTGTATTGAATATTTTTGATATGTATATTATAATTTTTATAGTGAATACTAATAAGTTAAATTGGGGTGACTATGGTGAATAAAAGTTTAAAAAAATCCTTAAATGAATGTCATAAGATAAAAAATGGTTTTACTTTGATAGAAATACTTGCCGTGGTAGTTATCATTGGTTTAATATTTGTGCTTGTTATACCAAAGGTAGCTAATTCATTAAGGAATAAAAAAAGTGATGTAGATCAAACTACAACAAATATTGTAATTAGTGCGGCTAAGTTATATGTTATGGATAATACATCTAAATTTGAACGAGTTGACGGGAATATCTCATGCATGCCAGTTAGTCAATTAGTTAAGAAGGGGTATTTAGAAGGACCAGTTAAAAATGTGACTGATGATGTTGATATAACTAACAAGAAAACAGTTCAAATTACATATAACAAGGGTTTTACTTATGAAATGGTTGATAGTAATGATTGCCTAGCTCAAGAAACAAAAGTTATTAGATATTTTGCCGATGTTTTAGTAAGAAAAGCAAATGGTTCTAATATAAATAGTTACAGTAGTGGTGATTCTCATCAAATGTATACGTTTACTCATCCTGCAACAGAGCAAACTACAGCGCTTACAGATTATAGATTTATTGGTGATAATCCTTATAACTATGTAGAGTTTAATGGAGAATTATGGAGAGTAATAGGTGTATTTACTGTTGAAAATAGTTCTGGAGAGTTGGAACAACGAGTTAAAATTATGAAAAATGAATTTTTAAGTGAAACGAGAGCTTGGAATTCATCTGATTCTAACGACTGGCCAAATGCAACTTTGAAAACTTATCTTAATGGAGATTATTATAATTCTTTAGCTGATGCTAGTAAGCCGTTTATTGATGATGTAAAATATTATCTTTCTGCTTGTAGAACAGATGCTGGAGATGGTTCTAAATATTATAGTTGTGAGAGAAGTAATATAGGATATAGTAGTAGAGTTAAAAATTGGATAGGGAAACTAGCTATAATGTATCCAAGTGATTACATTTATACATTTTCAAATGGTGTTGATAATCCATGTTTTCAAGATGCAGAAGATTGTTCAACAAGAGGTGGAGTACCTACTAAAAGTTGGATGTTTAATATAAATGGAAATAAAAATCAATGGTTACTAACACTTAGATATACAAGTCTTACAGGAGCACTTTCCATTAATAATTCAGGAGATATAACTGGTTTAAGTAGTGTTATTTTAAAAAAGAATATAAATCCTGTCATATATTTATCTAAAGATACTGCCTTTAAAGGTGGTACTGGTAAACAAAACAAACCATATAAAATAAAGATTAATCAGTCATAAATAAATATATTATAAAGGAGCAATAGCTTCTTTTTGCTTGATAAATTATTAATTAAAGTTTAATGTTAATAAAAAATATATGTAAAAACATATAATATTTAAAATAATTGAGTTTAAAAAAAATATACATTTTCGGAGTTCAATTCCGAAAATGTTGACAATATCGATTAAATATGCTATCATTATTGCAGGTGATAATATGAAGTATATTTCAAGAACGATAGAAGAAAAACTAATTTCTATGATTGATAAGTATCAGGTTATTATGATAACTGGACCAAGACAGGTTGGAAAAAGTACTTTATTAAACTATATATCTAGGAAGTTAGATAGAAAAATTAATAGAGTAACTTTAGATGATTTAATTCTTAGAAATCAAGCCCAAGATGATCCAGAGTTGTTTTTAAGAACCCATGAAACACCGCTAATAATTGATGAATTTCAGCGTGCTCCAGAATTATTGTCATATATTAAAATGATTGTTGATAATGATAATGAAAAAATTATCTTTGGTGAAAAAGAAAAAATTGAAACTCTATATTTTCTAACTGGTAGTCAAATATTTGAAACAATGGAAGAAATATCTGAGTCGCTGGCAGGGAGAGTTGGTATACTTGATTTATATGGACTATCAGAAAGAGAAATTGAAGGAAAAGAAAGTAACTTATTTATACCTGAAATTAATGATATTAAAAAAAGGAAACGAACTGAATATAAATCTACAATTGAATTATATAAAAAAATATATAAGGGTTCTTATCCAGAATTATATACATCAGATAAAGAAATAGAACAGTATTATAGTGATTATTTTAGAACCTATATTGAAAAAGATATAAGAAAATTGATAAATATTAAAGATGAAAATAAATTTATTAAATTTGTATCTTCATTAGCAGCTAGAACTGGTCAAGAATTTATTGCAACATCTGTTGCTTCTGAAGTTGGAATAGATGATAAAACTGTAAATTCATGGCTTTCAATATTAAAAAATACTGGTATAATTTATATGTTACAACCTTATATGAATAATAGTGTAGGTAGAGCTGTGAAAAGAGAAAAAATATATTTCACTGATACTGGACTTGCATGTTATCTAGCAGGATATGTTGATTATGTAACATTAGAAAAAAGTGCATATAGTGGAGCTATATTTGAAACTTATGTTGTAGATGAAATAATTAAATCTTTTGTAAACTGTGGAAAAGATGCTAGAAAACATTTATATTATTATCGAGATAATAATCAAAAAGAAATAGATTTACTTATTAATTACAATAATGTTATTTATCCAATAGAAATTAAAAAGAGTGCTAACCCAGGAAAAGATGCAATTAAAAATTTTGATGTTGTAAATAACTTTGAACCGCAAAAAGGTAATGGAATTGTATTATGTATGACAAAGAATATAATAGCATACGATGACGATAATTATCTGGTACCTATAGAATATATTTAATAGTTAAGGCAAGTAGATTAAAGAGAATTTTTTCTCTTTTTTAGTTATGATATTAATAATAAAAGCAAAGCCCACACAAACTTTGCTTTATTACTATATAACTAATCAATTCGATTCATATCTATAATTTCTTTTAAATGATTATAAACTTTATCTACTTCATCTTTATTTCCTTCAATAGCTATTACTTTCATTATTGGTTTAGAATAATTATCAATTTCAAATGTTACATTTTTCTTTTTATATACAATGCGTTTCCTAATTAACTCTTTTTTGTCATTTAAATCTAAGATATTAATTAATGAATCTACAAACTCTCTATTATCATCTGTAATTATTAAATCCTTTGACTCACGACTAATTCTAAGTATAGAATCACTTATATTATCATCTTTAAGATTAAGAATTTCACTTATACTATCTTTATAAGTATTTTTAGTAATTCTTGCCATTATATTACTACCATTTTTGTAAAGTGTTCTAACTTGCTCATATTCATTAGAGTTGTTCGGAAACTCAAAAATCGTTGAAAATTGTATAGAAACATGTTAAAATGAATATGGTCAGATATGAAAGGAAGAATTAGAAAGTAGCCTTT
>CACZAH010000030.1 GCA_902779035.1 uncultured Erysipelotrichaceae bacterium
TCCACCGCTTGTGCGGGTGCCCGTCAATTCCTTTGAGTTTCAGCCTTGCGACCGTACTACTCAGGCGGAGTACTTAATGTGTTAACTTCAGCACCGGTTTCCCGACACTTAGTACTCATCGTTTACGGCGTGGACTACTAGGGTATCTAATCCTATTTGCTCCCCACGCTTTCGTGTCTCAGCGTCAGTAATGGCCCAGCAAGCCGCCTTCGCCACTGGTGTTCCTTCTAATATCTACGCATTTAACCGCTACACTAGAAATTCCACTTGCCTCTACCACACTCAAGTCTACCAGTTTCTAAAACGAACTGAGGTTAAGCCTCAGGCTTTAATCTTAGACTTAATAAACCGCCTACACACGCTTTACGCCCAATAAATTCGGATAACGCTCGCCCCCTACGTATTACCGCGGCTGCTGGCACGTAGTTAGCCGGGGCTTTCTGGTAAAGTACAGTCAACTTATTATCATTACCTATAATAAGGTTTCTTCCTTTACAACAGAGTTTTACAATCTATAAGACCGTCATCACTCACGCGGCATTGCTCGTTCAGGGTTTCCCCCATTGACGAATATCCCTAACTGCTGCCTCCCGTAGGAGTTTGGGCCGTGTCTCAGTCCCAATGTGGCCGATTAGCCTCTCAGCTCGGCTACGCATCGTCACCTTGGTGAGCCATTACCTCACCAACTAGTTAATACGCCGCAAGCTCATCTTTAAGTGAGGCCGAAGCCCCTTTTAGCATAAAAAGTTATCTAATTATGAATCATCCGGTATTAGCGTCCGTTTCCAAACGTTATTCCAGTCTTAAAGGTAGATTACTTACGTGTTACTCACCCGTCTGCCACTAAGTGGAAAATCCATCGCAGATTTTGTGCAAGCACTCCATCGTTGTTGGGCCACTTCGTTCGACTTGCATGTCTTAGGCATGCCGCCAGCGTTCATCCTGAGCCAGGATCAAACTCTCCAAAAAAATAAATTAATTTTTTCGAAATTTGAAATTGTTTGTCCTAACTAATTGTGAATTGACATTTTGCTCAGTTTTCAAAGATCATTCGCTTCTCTTCACAAGAAGTGATTCCATTATATCAAACATAAAAATTAATGTCAATACTTTTTTTGAAGTTTTTTAATTTTTTTGTTCGAATCATTTATTATTTCGCCTCTTCAAAAGGCACGATTCAAATATAACAGAATTAAAATTTGATGTCAATACTTTTTTTCAAAATTTTAATTTTTGATATATTTGATGCGCAGTTTTGCAACTGCCAAATTAATATATCAAATTAATAATTACTTGTCAACACTTTTTTACATTTTTTTCAAATTTTTTTAAATTTTGTTTGAAACATAGGTAAATAGTATTGTTTCTTTGTCATTCATTAACATTTTGATTCTTCAAATCAAGATATTCTCGTAAGTAATCATAATTTGCTACACTATTAAACATAATCCCCATATTAGTATATTCACGTATTAACTCATCCATTCCATTATTTATTACTTTATCTAAATCATCAGAATAATTCATTGCCTTGCGATGGCATTCATACTCGCCTTTATCTAATATTTTATACTCCCCTTGTGGAAAAATTCTTAAATCTAAGTCATAATCTATATATTTAATCGTTCCATCCTCTATTATAAATGGAGTTGCAATATTACAATAATAGTATATACCATCAGATTTCATCTGTGCTATTACGTTATACCATTTATCTTTAAAAAAATACATTATTGCCGGCTCCCTAGTTCGCCAGGTTATCCCTTCTGACTCACGCACTAAAGTTCTATTATTACCAAACACTAAATAGTTTTTCTTTATATCTAATAATATAGCCTCATCCCAAGATCTATGTATTTTCCCATCATGCTTATAACATTGTATTTGAAACTTATCTCCTATATATAACCTTTTTATAATAATCACCAACCTAATACATTAAATTATATCACAAAAAAGAGATGAAGCAAACCATCCCAAAAATCAGAAAAATATTACATTACTTCGCAAGTTCTTCAATTGCTCTTTTCAACTGTGCATCATCATATTCAGTATTACCAAATGAAATTATTTCTGTATCTACTTCTATGTCCGGAACAATGCCTTCTGTATCATTTATCCAGTTTCCTTTTGGTGTTAACCATTTTTTAGTGGTAATCTTATACTTATTATTAGTATCAAGTGATACCATCTCTTGAGCAGTCCCCTTACCATATGTCTTCTTGCCAATAAAAATACTATTATCATAATTCTCACGAATACCAGCAATTAATAATTCTGATGCCGATGCACTATTTTCATTTCCTAATAAAATAATCTTATATTTTTTATTTTCTTTTGCCTTGCCAAACTCTTTAGTTACACTTTTATCTTTCTTAAGTTGATAAATAACTTCCTTTTTTGTCATAAACTTTTTAAGTATCAAATCAACTGTAGTTAAATAGCCACCCGAATCTTCTCGAACATCAATAATCAATGAATCTATTTCATCTTTTTCAAGTGCACTTAGTTTCTTAGAAAATTGTTCAACGGTATTAGCCGCAAACATCGATATATAGATATAACCAATTTTATGATTATTTTCCTCAATAACTTTCGATGAGACCGAATCAATTTCTACATTACTTTTTGTAACCGTTATTTCTTTCTCTTCACCTTCTCTTATAATAATCATTTTAAACTCATTATCCGTACTCTTCATTACATAATTACTAAAATCACTTGGCTCCATATCTTTGATATCCGTATCGTTCACTTTCTTTATAATATCTCCTTCAAGTATGCCAGCTTTATCTGCAGCAGAGTTTTTAAATACACTTGCAACTATAATATTACCATCTTTATCTTTAGAAATCATTAATCCTAAGCCTTTATACTCACCATTAAGAGCAATATTAATATTTTTAGTCTGCTCCTCACTCATATATACTGAATAAGGATCATCAAGTGTTTTCATCATTCCAGCAATTGCATCATCAACAAGTTGTTTCTTATCAACATCTTTATAATAGTTATTTATAATATAATTATAATTATCTATAAAAGTTATAAGATTTTCATCATATACTACTTCCTCTTTATTAGAGTTCTTATGTGATAAACTAAATCCAAGAATTAAGCACAATACACACGCTGAGGTCATTAGAATAAATTCTTCAACAATGCCTATTTTATATTCTCTGTTTTTGTTTTTTAAAAAATTAATAAATTTCATAATCCACCTTCAATCGCTATAATATAGTTTAGCACACAATTAATTTTATGTCTATAACTTGAAATTCGTGTTACAATATAGAAAAGGAGTAAGTATGAAAAGATTTAATGAATTAGACGAAGAATTTATTTGTGAACATTGTAACAAAAAAGTAAACAAGCTAATATATACATCAAGAGACCACTGTCCATACTGTTTATATTCAAAACATGTTGATATAAATCCCGGAGATAGATTAAACCCCTGTCTAGGTTTACTTAAACCCGTAGGAGTTGAAAAATATAAAGACACATACAAAATACTATATAGATGTGAAAAATGCAGACAAACTCATAAAAACATTATGGCACGTGATGATGATATGAATAAGATAATTGAAGTATCAAAAAGCGAGTATTAATACTCACCATATATCTTCATTCATATCTTTTTTTATCTTTATTTCTGGAAGTTCAATATTAGTATCAATTGTATTATCATCAATATCAATATCATCAACATGCATTGCTTCCACACTATCTATTAATGTATCATCAATAATTTTTTTTCTATGAATAACTTTATTAAAATCATCATCAATATCATCAATATCTAATTCATCGTAATCTAATTCTTTAGATTTATCAACAATCTCTTCATCATCATTAGTAACATCATCATTAACAGTCGTTTCTTCAACCACACTACTTTTATTACTTTCCTCTATTTTATTTACATAAACTTCTTTATCATTACTTTCTTCAATCTCAGGTTCTTCATCATTATCTCTCATATTTCGTATTTCTTTATCTATTAAGTAAGAAAGTAATACTAATAACAATAATATAAATGCTACAAGTAGTATCACCCAATAATTAGTTATAAATTCCATATAATCCCTCTATTCTTTTATTCTTCTAAATATTTCTCTCCCTTAAATGTATCATACCTAAGTAAATTAGGATAGTTTTGTTGTCTTAATACTTCAAATACCATGATTGCTACACAATTTGACAGGTTCAGCGCTCTAATAGAATCATTAGTAGGTATTCTAAGACAAGTATCAAGATGGTTTTTAAGTATTTCTTTTGGAATACCAGTACTCTCTTTGCCAAATACCAAATAAATATCCTTAGAAATATCGCTATAATCAAAATCTGTATGTGTCTTAGTTCCATATCTTGTTAAGAAATAGAATTCACCATCATTCTTGCTTAAGAAATCTTCATAATTATCATACACTGTATAATCACAACTATCTATATAGTTTGCCCCACTTCGTTTTATACTATTTTCATCAAGCGAAAAGCCAAGTGGTTTTATTAAATGTAATTTTACACCAGTTCCTGCGCAAGTACGCATAATGTTACCAGTATTCTGTGGTATTTCTGGTTCATACAATACAACATTTATCATTTTACACCCTCAAAATCAATATTACTAATTGCATCAACATTTATATCATAATATATGTTTTCTACTATACCATCATCATATATGATTATTGTAGGAAGATTATCTATATTAAAATTAGTATGATATTTATTATTAAAGTAACCCAAAAACTTATCATTAAAAACTCTAGAATCTACATAAATGAAATTATTATATAAGTTTAATTCTATAATCTTATCTTTAATTAAATCTTCAGCATCTTCATTATTTAAGTCATACTTATCGGCTATATATATTATTAAAGATGATGATTCTCCTAAATATTCTTTCAATTCATCTCTATTAATATGATTAGCATATTTATATAAACTGTTCACTTTCTTAAGATTATTATTATAGTAATTCTTTCCGACAAATGTAACAATTATTACACCAATAAGCATTATTAATAATATAAAATAATTTTTAACAGGTATCTTTCTCATAATTCCTCCTAATTATATCATTAATTATTTGTTTTTTCAATTATTCTTCAGGATCTTTAATCTCATCTATGGTAACAACCGGTAACACTATTCCCTCTTGTGCACATACATCATTAAACTTAATTCTAAAATTATTAAGTTCTTTTATTATTGTATCAGGATATATACGTTTACTATTCTTAATTGCATTATAAACATCTTTTACATCTACAACCTGTTTATTATCATATAAAGCATTAGAAAAAGCAGCTGTTAATACAGAAAAACATATATCTGGATACATCGCACCTAGTCCGTATACCCTTTTATAAGGGTTAGTAGCCTCAACTATACTTTCTAAAAGCATCTTAACTATATAATCATTATACTTAAACTTAATACCAGTTTGAGACTCTATTTTAGGTAAAGTTCCCATAAGTATTCTAACAACAGTCTCACCAGTTGGCTCTAATACATCTATTCTATCAAATCTTCTTAAGAATGCTCTATCTCTAACTACATAAGTATTATACTCAATATCAGTAGTAGCTCCTATTAGTTTTACCATACCTCTATCAATAACTGGTTTTAAAATGTTTGCTAAATCCATAGGATTATCAGTCTTCGCTCCCATTAATGTATGTATTTCATCAATAAACAAAATCATTTTATTAACACGTTTTAGTTCATTAACAAGAACAGATATAATTAACTCTTCTTTACCATTATATGTAATTTTACCTACTAATGATGATGAATTAATCTTAACTACTTTATATCCTTGTAAAGCATTAGGTACTAATCCTTTTTGTATACGATATGCAAGACCTTCTACAATAGCAGTCTTACCAATACCAGCTTTACCTATTAATAAACCAGACTTTTCCGGTGTTAATAAAACTATCATTAATTTTTTTATCTCTTCATCTCTTGCAATAGCAGGATCTGTTACATAACTCTTACCAGTTAAATCCTCGCCATATGATTCTAATATACTTATTCCACTAAAATCTACATTATTCATTATATCGACCTCTATACCAATTATAATATAATAACAAAAAAAAGAAAAGATTAATTTTGCTTTTCTAAATATTATTATTCATAAAGTTATCTCTAAATGTAATTATTTGATCACTTGCAAGATATAAATTTCTATTCTGTTTCTTTAACTCGTCAAAATCAGTATTAAAGTTCATCAACACTTTATCTATTGTATCTCCATCTTTAGTAATATAGTAATTAGACTTACCAGTAGGTACCATTATCTCTTGATTAGGATATAAATAATCATTTTTATTTAGTCCATTAAGTGTAACTAAATCGTCAACTGAGATATTATAGTTGCGTGCAATACCATATAAGTTATCACCTGACTTTACAATATACATAGTAAATGTATCATCTGAGTTTGCCGGAACTATGATATAAGATCCATTATCTAAATTTAACACACTATTTATTTCTCTTAATTTATCTACTGTTGTATTAGTTTTATTCGCAATAGATTCAAGAGTATCACCAAACATTACTTGATATATACTATACATAACATCACCTAATTTAATATATGCGTGAGTGTATTTAAGTTTACATATTTAGTTATATTTCAATAAACAATTCATACATTTATTATGAAAGGATGATACTATGAATAAAAAACTACCTAAAGTATTTCAAAATAAAATAGATAAGGATATAAGTAATAATGATAAATTTTATTATAGCGCGAACAAAGAAGAAAGTAATAATGAAACAAAAGCAGAAACTAAATCTAAAATAATTAAGCCAAATAACATTAATAAAAAAATTAACGAAATATTTTCTTCACCATCATATGTATATAAAGCAAATGTAGAAATAACTACTAAAGATTCTACTATTACAACTAAAATAATTGGTAGAAACAAAAGTTACTTAATTACTATGGATAATAAAACTATACCTATTAATGATATTGTTGATATAAAATTAAAATAGCTAATTAGTCAGTTAGCTATTTTTCTTCATCACTTAATCCTTTTTTTATACCTTTTGCAATTTCACCTGCGGCATTTCCAATAGTTGGTGCCATTTCATTAATTCCTTCTTTAGCAATAGGCATAACTTGTTGAGCCGAAAACGCAAGTATTTGTCTTCTTTTAGCAACAAACATAATTGATAATGAAACCATAAAAGTCGCAAAACATATAAACACTCCAAACATTATAAATCCTGTGCTTGCAAAGTCATCAATACTATTTTTAGCAGAACAATACTCTTTTGTTAATGGATTGTTTTTATATTCACTAAAATCACAATGTTCAAAGCTTGGATCTAACGCATTTGTAATAATCTTTAAATCATATGCTTCGCCATCAGAATATTTTGTAAATGCATCATACTTTACACCTTTTGATTCTAATTCACTCTTCTTGTTTTCAAGTTGAACTTTCAAATCTTCAACTTTTCCAGTTCCTGGTTTTGCAACCCCTTTGTAAATTAAAAATCCTCCAATACCTAATCCAATAACTAATATCAATACCGCAACTAAAGTAATTTTTTTCTCAGCTTTTTGATACTTTTCTTCATTCAAATACTTATTTTCTGTCATAATATCTACCTCCGCTCAAGAAATAATTACAAATCAATCTTCACATCTTCCCTTTTTATCTCATCAGCTTCAAAGAAATCTTTTTTAGTCATACCCTTATTTTTTGCAATACTGCTTGTTGGATACGTTACTAATAACTGATTATAAATTGAAACATTTGAATTATAAAGTCTACGTGCAGCTTGCATGTGTTCTTCTACATCAGCTATTGATTTCTGTAATGTTACATAAGTATCACTTGATCTTAATTCAGGATAGTTTTCTGCAACCACATTTATTTTCTTTAGATTTTCATCCATCTTATGGTTTGCTTCATTCTTCTCACTAATAGTCATATCTTTTCTTAAGTTTATTACTTCAAACAAAGTTTCTTTTTCATGTTTTGCATAAGACTTTACAACATCCATCATCTTTGTTAAAGTATCATATCTTTTAGTAAGAGCAACATCAATTCCAGATGAAGCCTCATCTATTTTAACTACTGCTCTATTTAGTTTATTAACTTGTGAGATATACCATACTACTATAATTAAGATAACTAATAAAACAATACCAATTATTATATATACTGGTGTCATACTACACCCCCTTTCTAAATAAATCATTATCTAAGTTTAACTCATCTACAAAATTAGTAATTAATTTTATTTCACTTGCGATAGAATCAATTATTTTACTTTCATCTAACTTCTTAAACACACTTGCCTCAAATGCATCTTTATTATTTGATATTCCAATATGTAACTTATTGTCAATAAAGCAAAGTAATAAACTACCCTTGATACTGTTTGATAATTTTTTTATTCTACCCATAAGTGATGGAGTTAATATATAGAAAGCCTCATGAGCATCTACTGCATATACTCTAAACATTTTATTAAACTCTGCATCTTCCATTTCAACTTTCTTATATTTTAAACTACTACCCCAATTACCTCTTTTAGCATTATAAAATCCTTTTCCACATACTTGAAGATTAGCGCTGAAACTTTTATTGAAATCAAATATCATCCACTGTCCCATAAATAATGTTTCATAATGAGTAGTTGTATTACCATCTGAATCAGTTGTTGTAACCTCTTCTTCAATATGAACATCAGCTTGTTCTACATTAATATTTTTATACTTACCTTTAATATAATCATTAGATGAATACCTATCACCCATATACATCATACCTGTATTTTTAATAACATTATAATCAAATCCTCTTTCTGGATTATATTCTAAATCATCAAATACAGATTTAAGTGATTTTAATACAAAAGTATTTTTATATGCCATTTTAAACTCTTTAGAAGGTTTGCTACTTACTATCATAGTTATTACAAGTCCTATTATAAGTAACGCAAATGCAAACGCTATTCCAAAAAAATTACCAGATATAATAGTTAATATCGCAATTAAAACAGATAAACTAACTGATATAATAGAACCTGTTTTAATAATATTAGCTGCTTTAACTCTTAATCTTTCTATTTCTTCTATACTCTTATCCATATTTGCATATCTCCTATCTGTATACATAATACCATAATCAAGACTTTTTAGCAAATCAAAAAAGATGTTATTTCACTAACACCTTTACATCATCTTTATTATACCATCCATCATCTAGGCAATATGCAACTACATCATATTTTAATTGTTTTAACTTATCTATTTTATCTTTATTATCCTCTGATATAAGTACTGTATCGCCATCATTATTTTTATAATATATTAGGCATACCTCTCGTTCTTTACTTATAGGATAATAAGGTGTCATACTATTTTCTTTATTATATGCATCAGTTGCATTAATATATATATCAGATGATGCACTAACACTAGTTCCTATTGTAATTTTTTCTTCAACACTTACGGTACTTATTTGTTCTTTTGCTTCTTCAGCATTATCATTTTGCATATCATGATTAATCGATTGCTGTTGCGTTTTTTCTACAGGTTTAGAATTGTCAGCTGTATCTTCAATCTTACTTACTATATCATTAGAACTTACACTTTCCATTGTAGATACTACTTTTGTATTTAAATCATTATTATTCTTTAAATCAAATCCTGCAGTTATAGTAGATGCCCCTAACATAGTTACACCAACAAGTAATCCAGCAATTACTTTCTTAATATTCTTTTTTAGAGTCTTCTTTATCTTATTCCATTTAGATGATTTTCTAATTTTTTTTATTTTATGTCGTATTCTCTTCTTGCTAGATATTTCATCGCAATAGGCAATATAATCTAAGTCACCAACTACATTATTGCTATAGTAATCTCTTGATTTTATAGATTTATTCTTATTATCTATAAATATAAAATCATCACAGTCAGTTACTTTATAATCTTCATCAGTTTTTAACTTATAACCCTTATGATTAGTATTATAATAATTTTCAATATTCGATAAACTATTATACTGTTTTTTTAGCACATTAATATCGATATTAACATTTATATTACTATAATCAAAATAAATAATGTTATATAACTTACTTTTAAAATTAGATATTATATTAAAATCAGTCATATTCTTCTCACTATATATAATATCATAATTATACTGTTTAATAACTGTATTGATATTATCTAAGTTATCATTATAGTAATTAACTGACGATAACAATTCATTTAGTTTGCTTTTCTTAAAATAAAGCTGATTTAGTACAGTACCAAAACCTACTAACTGATTTTTATAGTTAGATAAAACATTTATAAAATACTCCTTATCACTGACTAAAGTGTTGTAATCATCTTTACTTTTAGCATTCTTCATTTCTGAATTAGATAAAACTATAAGTTTCTCATATAAACTTATTTCATCTTTAATATTATTTAACTTATTTGAAGCATCCTTAATCTTTTCATCATATACACTAATTATTGTATCATCAATTTCAATATGATATATAAACTCTTTTACATTCCAAAATTTTACTTCATCCATCTTAATCCCCCCAACGAGTTAGTATTATAGCAATTATTTATAAATATTGCAAATTAAAAAATTAAAAAGATGTCTGAATAAAATGATAAAATATTTTATTAATTGCTTTTAAAAAATGTAGGATAAACATTTGGAATTGTAATAACTCCCTTATTACCATTATCTTTTAAACAATTCACTTTGTAAAACTTTTTATACACGTTTTTAAAGTTGTTATCCAAAATCTTAAAAACATAAATTGTTTGTCTCTTTTTAAACAAAGTGCTGATGGAGAATTAGCAATATATTGCAGAAATATCTACAGGTAATTCTGATTTGCATATTTGCCTACATTTCGTAT
>CACZAH010000031.1 GCA_902779035.1 uncultured Erysipelotrichaceae bacterium
GCAGTTGTTAAACTGCAGATTATAGATACCCCGCTCTCGAAGAGAGTCGATTGTCCATCAGGACAATCGAGGTCTTGACCCGGGGAGTATTCATTAATACTGAAATTGCATGTTATGCTTATGTTAAAATGGTTACGAGTAGTGGTTCACCTAAGAATTATACTGAGGCATCTATAAGCAAAATTTATGTTAAAGAAAACTATAGAGACCAAGGTATCACAGCTAGACTCATTAAAGAAGTAAAGTATTGGCGTATTAATAATGGCGTTAAGTATTTTAAACCAAATGTATTAGAAGGTAATACAGCAGCTTTTAATCTATATAAAAAATTAGTTTTTAATGATTTCAGTAGAGTATTAAGAACTAAATTGTAGGAGGTTTATGTTAAAAGATATATCAATAATATTTATGTCGATATTTTTCGAAAGTTTTCCATTTTTATTATTAGGTGCATTAATCTCAGCTATTATTGAGACGTTTGTATCTAATGATGCTATGGCAAGAATTATTCCTAAGAATAAAGTTTTAGGATCAATAGTTGGAATATGTTTAGGATTTTTCTTGCCAGCATGTGACTGTGCAGTTATACCTGTTTCAAAAAGGCTAATTAAAAAGAAAGTGCCAATTAATGTTGCAGTGTCATTTATGCTTGCCTCACCAATAATAAATCCTGTAGTAATACTATCAACTTATCATGCATTTTATAAAACTAATCCGAATATATTTTGGTTGAGATTAGCATTTGGTATTGCAATATCGCTTGTAATTGGTATTATAATGGGTATAATTTTTAATAAGAAAGAAGTTCTTGCTAATAATGAAGATGATTGTTGTTCTTGTGAACATGATGAGTGTGAATGTGAAGAACATAAGAATTATTTTTTAAGTATTATAACTCATACTACTTTAGATTTATTTGAAGTAGTTAAATATTTAATGTTTGGTGCTTTAATTGCAAGTATTATTCAAGTTGCTCTTCCTAGAAATATACTAGTTATGTTTAATGATAATCGTATTTTATCAGTAATAGTATTAATGTTATTTGCATACTTAGTTTCTCTTTGTTCAACCTCGGATTCGTTTGTAGGTAAATCATTACTATCATCATTTTCTAAATCATCAATTATAGCGTACTTATTACTAGGACCTATGATTGATATTAAAAATACAATAGTCTTATTTGGCAATTATAAGAAAAGTTTTGTACTTAGTTTAATATCATTAATATTTATTTGTGTTTTTATAGTAAGTATGGTGGTATTATGAAAAAATTTCTAGGAATTATATGCTTAATATATTCTGGTATTATTACCTATGTATGGATATTTAATGAAATGAAAAACTTTCTTGCGCCTACTATGCAGATATATTTGAAAGTATCATTGTTTCCTTTGGCAATTATAGGTATTGTATTATATTTTGAAGAGCATATACATTATAAGTTTAAAATAACTGATATTATACTATTACTTCCAATATTTATGTTTATAATTGCAGGTAATGGTAGACTTAGTGCATCTTTTGCAACTAATAGAATGAATTTTAATAACAATAAAGTTAGTAGTAAAAAAGTTGTAAAAGATACTAGCGATGATAAAAAGATAGATATTAAAGATTATGATTTTACTAATCCTGATTTTGAAATAATTGATGAGAATTACTATGAACTGGCTAATTACTTAACATTTTTAGTTGATGCTAATAAATATGAAGGTAAGACAGTAAGAGTTAGAGGAATGGCAAGTAAAGTAGGAGAGTATATATCAGGAAATTACATAGGTATAGGTAAATATGGTATAACTTGTTGTGCGGCTGATGCTGGTTTTGTTGGCTTTTTAGTAAAACTAGATAATAATAAGATTAAAGTTAATCACTGGTATGAAGTTGAAGGTGTACTTACTAAAACTAAAGATAATGCGGGATATGAAGTATTAGTTTTAACGCTTGCTGGTGTTAAGGAGATTGATGCTAAAAGTGAAGAACAATATGTATATTCATGTTATACATATGGTGATGGAACGTGTAGTGAGGTAGATAAATATAATTTAGAATTAAAGGAGTAATATGGAAAAGTTAAAGAAAAATAAATTTTTATATATTATAGTATTTGGTTTAATTGTTGGAGTAGTTGGAATGATTATATATCCAATATTAGATTTGATTCTATATAATTTTATTACACACAATAAATTTGTATGGAATTTTAAAGAACACGTAATAGAACCATTTGGTTTTGGTATGATATTTAGTATTGTATATTGTGTATTATTTGAATTTAGAAGAAAGTAACGTATCTTAAGATACGTTTTTAATTATTTCAGTTGACTTACGTATATATGTATGATATGATTAATTTGGTGATGTTATGACTATTATGTGTATTGATTTAAAAAGTTTTTATGCATCAGTTGAATGTAGAGAACGCAATTTAGATCCACTTACTACTAACTTAGTTGTAGCAGACATTTCGCGTACACAAAAAACAATATGTTTAGCAATATCTCCATCTTTAAAGTCATTTGGGCTCCCTGGCAGGGCTAGACTTTTTGAAGTAATAAGTAAAGTTAAAGAGATTAATTATGAAAGAAGAAAGAAAATAAATTTTAGAAAGTTTACTGGTAAATCGTGTAATATTAATGAATTAAATAGAAATCCCTATTTAGAATTAGATTTTATTGCTGCTACTCCTAGAATGAGATTATATATGAAATATAGTACAGATATTTATAATATATATCAAAAATATATAGATTCATCTGATATTTTAGTTTATTCAATTGATGAGGTATTTTGTGATATTACGCATTATTTAAGTTATTATAATAAAAGCGCGATAGATTTAACTAGAGAGATTATTAAGGATGTATATAATAAAACAGGAATTACAGCTACAGCTGGAATTGGTACTAATATGTATTTAGCTAAGATTGCTATGGATATTACGGCTAAGCATATGGATGCTGATGAATATGGCGCGAGAGTTGCATATTTAGATATCTATAAATACAGGCATGAATTATGGAATCATAGACCTCTTACTGACTTTTGGCGAGTGGGTAAAGGTTATATAAAAAAGTTAGAAGCTAATAACATGTATACACAAGGTGATATAGCTAGAATGTCTATTCATAATGAAGAGTTACTATTTAAGTTATTTGGTGTTAATGCGGAAATATTAATCGACCATGCTTGGGGGATTGAACCTTGTACTTTAAAAATAGCTAAAGAGTATGTGCCTCTATCTAATAGTAAGAGTGTGGGACAAGTATTACACTGCCCTTATGATTTTGAAAAGACTAAGATTGTTTTAAGAGAAATGATTGAGGATTTAACTTTATATTTAGTATCTAAGAAGTTAGTTACTAATCAAATAGTAATAACTGTAGGGTATGATATATCATCACTAGATAATTATGATGGTGCGATTAAAGTGGATTATTATGGTAGAAGTGTTCCAAAGCATGCACACTGGACAGTTAACATTAATCACAAAACTTCATCAACAGATATTATTACTAAAGAAGTATTAAAGTTATATGAAAAAATAGTAAATAAGAAATTATTAATAAGAAGACTTAATATTGCAGCTTGTAATTTAGTTGATGAATCTAAACTTGATGATAATAAAGTAATAGAGCAGTTAGACTTATTTAGTGGGAATGATTATTCTAGTAATAAAATAGAAAAAGAGTTAGAAACTAAAGAAAGAAAAGTACAAGATACAATTATTAATATAAAAAATAAATATGGTAAGAATTCAATAATTAAAGGACTTGATTTAGTAGAAGGAGCAACGGCAATAGATAGAAATAATCAGGTAGGAGGTCATAAAGCATGAATAATTATGATGATATTATTAATCTAGATAGACCAATTAGTAATCATCCTAAAATGCCATTATATAAAAGAGCAGCTCAGTTTTCACCTTTTGCTGCCTTAACAGGTTATGATGATATGGTAAGTGATGCTTCTATTATTACGGATAAAAAGATTGATTCATATGATGAGTTAGAAAGTATGATTGGAGATAAATTAAACTATCTAAACAATCATATTAAAGATAGAATAAAAGTAGTAGTTACTTATTTTAAATATGATATAAGCAAATATATAAAAAAAGAAGGTATTATTAAAAAAATAGATGCTATTTATAAAAGTATTAAATTAGAAGATAATACTATTATTGATATGTCAGATATAATTGATATAGAGTTTTAAAAAAGTATTGACATTTATAATGATTTAGTTTACTATATTTTGCAGAAATAAGAGTAGGAGGTAATTTATGGTTGAATATAGAGACTTGTATGATAAGAACAAACATGTAACTGGTAAGACATTTATTAAAGGAGAACAAGTACCAAAAGGCTACTTTTACTTAATTGTTATTATTGTAATTAAGAATGGTGATAAGTACTTGATTCAAAAAAGAGTAGAGAAAAAAGGTGGGGCTTGGGCACTTACTGGGGGACATCCTAAAGCAGGAGAATCTAGTTTAGAAGGAATTAGAGAAGAAGTAAAAGAAGAGTTAGGAATTGATATTACTAATGATACCCCAGTTCTATTTAAAACAATTACTCACAATGACCAATTCTTTGATTTATATTATCTTGAAAAAGATATATCTTTAGATGATATTAAAATACAAAAAGAAGAAGTGGATGATGTTTGCTGGGTCACTAAAGATGAGATTATCAAGATGCATGATGACAATATTTTTCATGAAGGACATTATGGAGTATTTGAAGAGTATTTAAAATATATAGGTGAGATGTGAAAATATATATAGATTTTGATGGTGTAATACTTGATACAGATACAACTATTAATAATATAATTAAAGATAATAATATCGATAAAAAAGAATATATTAGTAATTGTAACTGGGATAATCTACTTAATAGTACTGCTGTAATTAATAATTCAATTAATTATTTAAAAGAATCTAAATTAGATATAAACTTATTATCTAAGATAAGTACATTGGAAGAAGGAATTGCTAAAGTACAGTATGTTTATACTAAATTAACCTATTTAAACAAACTATATAAAGCAGAAGATAGTGCGATAAAGAATAAATTAAGATTATATAAAAATTACAAAAAAGGTGTATATAAAGATAAAATATGCACTGTAATATTTAAAAATGGTAATAAAAGAAATGAAATAAATGTTAAAGCAGGAAAAAGAGTTGATATTATAAATAATCCTAAGGGTGATACATTATTTTCTGGGTGGACTATAAATGGTAATTTGTTTGATTTGTCTAAGCCAATTATTTATGATATAATACTCGATACAAGTTTTAAGGAGGAATAATTATGATTTTTGCACACGAATATAAAGTAAAACCAGAAACTAAAGGTAAGAAAAGGAGAAATACGTATCCTATTGCGCCATCTGCCCCAGAAAAATCACAGTTTTATAATAAAGAATTAAGTCAGTCTTTTGGTAATAGATTTTCTTATGAACCATTTGTTAGAAAAAACAATGATGAAATAGACAAAAAAGATATTCAAGTATTAATTAAGAAGAAGTAATTTAAAATACATAATTATTGTATTTTTTTCATATTATTTATTAGGTGATTAGAGTGAAAGAACAGTTTAAAGAGTTTGTTAAAAAGAATCCAATCCTAATCAAGTATGTAGACTCTAATGAAATGACATGGCAAAAATTCTATGAGATGTATGATTTGTATGGTGATGATAATAGTGTGTGGGATAAATATTTAGTTAGTGATATTAAGAAGGATAATACTTTAAAGGATATTACTAAGACTAGTGCTTTTGCTGATTTTATTGCTTTTTTAAAAACTATTAACCTAGATTCTTTGCAAGAAGGTATAGGAAGTATTCAAAGAGTCTTGGGTGTATTTCAGGATTTTAGTGGTAATAAAGATAACAGTTCTAATACTGATAAGAAAGAGTATAAACCAAGACCTTTATATAAACATTTTGAGGATTAATGACTTTAGATATTCAGTTTAAATTAAAGAGTAATAAAATGTATTTAGATTATCTTCATACTCATTCTTATTGGTATAAAATACTTAATAGAGATCCTAATAGCTTTAATAGTTTTGTAGAAAAAGTAAAAGAAGAATACCATTTAAGACCAATAGATCGAATTAATAAAACAATAGATGCAATAGATATGGTGAGTACAATAATATCTACATTAAATTCTTGACATTATATAAGACTAATTATATAATTTTTTTGGGTGTTGATATGAGAATTATAAGTGGTAAATATAAAGGTAAATATATAGAAGGATTTGATATTGATGGTACTCGTCCTACTAAAGATAGAGTTAAAGAATCTGTTTTTGGTAGTATTCAAAACAAGGTTAAAAATAGTATATTTCTAGATTTATTTGCAGGGAGTGGTTCTGTTGGTATAGAAGCATTATCTAACGGAGCTAGTAAGTGCTATTTTGTTGAAAATGGTAGTATAATATTTAAGACTTTAGTACATAATACGACTGATATAGATTGTTCTTATGTAGTTAGGGATGATTATTTAGATGCACTTAAGAACTTTAAAAATAAAGATATTCAGTTTGATATTATATATATAGATCCTCCTTATCATTTAGGATTAATGAATAATTCTATTAAATATATAGAGGCTAATAGCTTATTAAGTGATGGTGGAATAATTATTTGTGAGTATGAAGAAGAAAATCCTATTTGTAATTATAATTTAATAAAGAATAAGAAATTTGGTAAGACTAATATTGCAATATATCAAAAATAGATAAACATCTATACTTTTTTTCTATATTTTGTTAAAATGATTGTGGTGGTAAAATGAAATATGTTAGATTATTATTAGTAATATTAATGGTGTTTATGGTTTGTGCGTGTGGAAAAGATTCTGATGCAGTTAAGTTTAAGAAAGAGTACGAATCTTTAAATGGTAAGAAATTAAAAGGTAGTAGTAATAAAGTAAAGAGTTTAAGTATTAGTAAGAGTAATCCTATTAAGTATGCTAGTTACGATGAGGTTATAGATGTAATAAAAAAAGGTACTGGTATTATATATTTAGGTTATCCAGAATGTCCTTGGTGTCGGTCAGCTCTACCTGTATTATTAGAAGCAGCTAGTGATTATAAAATTGATACTATATATTATATAAATATGCATGATGAACGTGATTACTACGAGGTTAAAGATGGAAAATTAGTATATAAAAAAGATGATAATGGTAATGAGATTAAAGGTACTAAAGGATATTTTAAATTATTAAAAGCCCTAGATAGTGAACTTGAAGAATATATTGTTACAGATGATGATGGTAAAGAATATGATACAGGTGAGAAAAGAATATATGTGCCATTAATTGTATTTGTAAATGATGGTAAGATTGTTGGTACACATTTATCTACTGTAGATACACAGGAAAGTGGATATGATGAGTTAACAGATGAAGAATATGATGAATTAAATGGTATATATGCAAATTACATAAAAGAGTTAGTTAATAATTATTGTGATGAAGCATGTTGAAAAAAATTAGTTTTAGTATTATAATGATTTAGTCGTTTTTGACTAGTCATTTTTTTGTGAGGGATATTTATGAATTATCAAGTAGAGATGGAAAAAACAATTAATAGTTTAGATTATATACCGAGATTGCTTTTACACGTTTGTTGTGCACCTTGTTCATCATATGTGTTAAGTGTACTTGCTAAATATTTTAAGATAGATATTGTTTATTACAATCCTAATATTAATACTAAAGAAGAATATGATAAAAGATTAGATGAACTTAAAAGATTAATTGATACAGTTAAGTATGATAATCTAGTAAGTATTATTCCATGCAATTATAATAACATGGATTTTTATAACGCAGTAAAAGGTTTAGAAAATGAATCTGAGGGTGGTAAAAGGTGTTTTGAGTGCTACAAATTAAGACTTGATTATACTGCTAAGGTTGCAAAAAAATTGGGTTATGAGTATTTTACAACTAGCTTATCAATTAGTCCTTATAAAAATGTTAACTGGTTAAATGAAATAGGAATTAATTTAGAAAATAAATATGGAATAAAATACTTGGTTGCAGATTTTAAAAAGAAGAATGGTTATAAAACTAGTATTGAATTATCCAAGAAGTATAATTTATATCGTCAAGATTATTGCGGATGTATTTATTCAAAAATGGAAAGAAGAAAGAAAGATGAATTTAAGAATAAACAAGATAGAAAATATGAAGAAGATTAATTTTGTTAAGGCTGGTGCTTTAATTGGTACTATATTACCAACTATGCTTGCAGGATGTAATAGTGTTGATGCTTCAAAATATTATTTAGTTCATAATGATGGCAATTATTATATTTGTACTAAAGGTGATAGATATATTAATTCATGTGATACTGAGTATAAATCAATTATAGATGGTAAGATAGTTGGTGTTGTATGTAATAAAAATAATGATTTTGATTATCAAAGTCATCACTTATCTACTGAATTTCTAAGTGAATTACAAATTTGTAATATAAGGGATGTATTAAATGAGAATGTTAGTTTTGATCAATTAAAAAGTATTGCTTCATCAGGTAAAATAAATCAAATTGGTAGTGAATATTTTACAAATAAGAAGTATTATTTTAGTTTTAATACGATTCCTCTTGAGATATATAAATTAGATAGTAAGATAGTATTAGGATATGATTTATCACCTGAAAGATTAAATGGTAGTGGAGATTATATTTATTCAATAATTGATAATGATGTAGTTAATTTATCTAGTTATAATGTTAATGTATATAATATCGGCGAGGATTTTGATGATAATAATTACATTACTTATGATACTGCTATAGAATTAGTACATAATAAAAAACTTGTAAAATCTTTGGAAAAGTAAGTCATATTAAAGACTTATTTTTTTTTTGAATTTTTAATTTGACAAATGATATTTTTTGTGTTAGTATAAGCGCCATACAAATTATTTTTGGGGGGATTTTGATATGAAAAGATTTGTTGGTATTATTTTTAGTGTGCTTATTACATTTATAAGTATGCTTGGAATTACTAGTGTTAAAGCAGATAATGCTAAATATCCAAGTAAACTTGAAAATGTAAATAAGAATTATTTAATTAATTATAGTGGGTATAACCTATACTATAAGACTTATAGTGGAGGTTATGCGTTTTGTACATCGTTTCATGTGCAAGGGGTAGGAACTAGTTGTTCATTAAGTAGCAATCAGTGGAGTACACCTACACAAGCTGGTATTGCAGCTATTGTAAAAAAATATAATAGTAGTAAATCAGCAAAGAATTATTATTATGCAGAACTTGCAATTAATGAATTTTTATATTATAAAGAGACTGCAGATAAAACTAATAGGATTAGTTCTTATAGTGATGTAAGAAATTATACTGGTGTTGCAGATTTTTATAGAGAAGCAGTTAAGGCATATGATGCAGCTAAGGCTAATTATACTGTGACTCTATCACCAAGTACTGTTAATTTTAGATTAGTAGGTGATTATTATGTATCTGATAAGATTACTGTTAAACAATCTAATGGTGCGGTTGGTGGATATGGTATACATTTATCAGGTGATGTAAAATCTGAATTAGAGAGTAAAAATGGTAATGAATTTTATATTAAGGTTAAAAAGAGTGATATTAAACCAGGAACTACATCTAATATAAATATACTTGTAAATGGTAAAAAATATATGGATGTAGCTAAAAAGTTTGATTGTGGTAGTGGTAATCAAAATATGACTCCTAATGCATATACAAATGAGTTACTTGCAACAGCTACAGCTACTATTACTGGTAAAATTACTTTAAAGGG
Source organism: uncultured Erysipelotrichaceae bacterium (assembly GCA_902779035.1). Lineage (GTDB taxonomy): Bacteria > Bacillota_I > Bacilli_A > RF39 > UBA660 > RUG12438. Next base: position 9,822 of record CACZAH010000031.1, read on the forward strand.
AAATAAAGTAAATATTACTAAGATAGATTCTGAGACTAAGAAGGCTGTCAGTGGAGCAGTATTATCTGTAAAGAATGCAAGTGGTAAAGAGATTGCTAAGTTTACAACTAGCGAGAAAGCTTATGAGCTTAAAAACCTAGATGCTGGCGAGTATACAGTTACCGAAGTAGAGGCTCCAGAAGGATATAAAAAATCTAATGAAGTAGTTAAATTTATGGTTTCTAATGATGATAAAACTGTAAATGTAGAATTTAAGAATGATAAAATTAAAAATCCAGTTGAATTCAGTAAGAAAGATGCCACAACTAGTAAAGAATTACCAGGTGCACATTTAGTTGTAAAAGATATTGATGGTAATGTAGTTGATGAGTGGGTATCGACTGAAGAAGAACATAAAATTAAGGATTTAAAACCTGGTAAATATTCTTTATCAGAAACTATCGCACCAGAGGGTTATAGACTATCTACTACTACTGTAGAGTTTGAAGTAAAAGGTGATGGCTCTACTACAAAAGTAGAAATGTTAAATGAACCAAAGGATAATACAAAAGTTAAGATTAATAAGATTGATGCTGATACTAAGAAGACTGTAAGTGGCGCAACAATTGTAGTTAAGAATAAAGAAGGAAAAGAAGTATTAAAGTTTAAGTCTAGTGATAAAGCTAAAGTAATTGATAATCTTGAAGTAGGTGAATATACAGCAGTTGAGGTAGAAGCACCAAAAGGATATCAATTAAATAAGAAAGCTGTATCGTTTAATGTAAGCAAAGATGATAAAATTTTAAACATAGAAATACTAAATACAAAACATGTTACTAAAGTAGAAGTAAGTAAGAAAGATGCCACAACTTCTGAAGAGTTACCAGGCGCACATTTAGTTGTAAAAGATATTGA
>CACZAH010000032.1 GCA_902779035.1 uncultured Erysipelotrichaceae bacterium
CCAATACTGGTCTATGGAGAATCAAAAGATTCGGTGAAGTAGAAAATGCTTACCGTGAGGTAAGCAGTAGTCAAAATTTATTTTGACTTTTGTTCTTAATAGGTATGGTTGTATTTAATATAAATGTTAGTGCATATGAATTAGGTAGTTTAATAGAGTATAATAAAAATACATATTATGTCATAAGTGACAATGGCGATTCTTTAACACTCATTAAAAAAGAACCATTAACAAAAAGATGAGGTTAACAAATATGGTGTAGGTCATATTAATAATCACACGAAATATAAAACTGGTGATCCTACATTAGATAGGATTTATGAAAAAGAAGTGGTTGAAGATAGTAGAATGGCGGGGGTTGCTTTTTATCAAAGTGAAGGTTGTGGATATGATATAGAACCTATTAATAATGATTGTAAAAATAATTATAATATTTCTGAAGTAAAATATATTGTTGATGCATGGGCAAACGATAATGTAAATGAGAATGATTTAGTTAATGATAAAACTGGGTTATCGGTAAGATTAGTGACACTTGATGAACTTAAAGATATATTTGGATATTCATATCAAAAAATCTCTGATACCGGTGCTAATTATTCATATATGAAAGGCAAGGATACGCCTAAATGGATTTATAATTATGATTATGATTATAGTCATAGTCATGATTATTGGACAATGTCTGCATCAAATGATAGTGATAGATTATATGAAATTGGAGATAACGGAAATTTACATAGTACTCTTTCTAACCGTTTCTCACAGATTAGACCTGTTATAACAATTTCGAAGCATTCAGAAAAGTCTAACAATAAAACCTATTATATTAATAGTAGTTCATATAAATTACCTTTAGAAAATGAATATAGGCGATACTATTTATTATGATGATATAAAGTTTATTGTTATGAAAAAAAGTAATAGTAATGATAAGTATATTACTTTAATAAAAGATACACCACTTACTGTTGAAGAAGTAGAAAAATATGGTAAAGGCTATATTAATACTGGACTAGAAACAGAAGGTACTCCTAAAAAATGTTGATGGATATGGTTCAGTTGCATATTATTCTAGTTTAAAGTGTAATAAGTCTGATAGGTCAATGTGTACTAATAACTATGATGATTCGAATGTTAAACATATAATTGATAACTGGGTAAATGGTAATATAAGTAAAGGAGTGCATTCTTCAAGAATTATTAATAAAACTGAATTGGATGATGAATTAATGTACATTAAAGAAGTAATATCTATAGGTGGAATAAATTATAGGTATATATACTATCCTTATAAAAATGAAGCATTAGTTGATACTGGATGGGCGGCTGATAGTTATTTTGAGGAAAGTGTTTATAACTTGTCATCAGATAAAGAAGGAATTATATCGTTAACTAATATATATGATTATAATGTTTTAAAACCGGTAATAATACTTGAAAAAACATCTGGTTCTGATGTAGATAGTAATACAATAGTTGATGTTCCTGATACAAAATTATCAAGAGGAATAATGATTATTATATCAGGAATAATTATAATATGTTTATCATGTATGCTTATGTTAATTAATAAAAGAGATAAAAAAGGTAATAGACAATAATACCTTTTTTTGTTATACTTGTACTTGTGGTGATTGCATGCAAAACGATTATATTAAAGGTAGTTATAGAAGTAGTATATTTGAAAAAGGTTTATTTGTAATTGGTTTATTTAAAGTTGAAGAAACTAATATAGAAGATATGAGAGTATATGTAAATAGAACGATTACTTTTAAAGGTAATTTTGAGGCATTAAATAGAGGAGAAATATACAAGTTTTATGGGTGTTGTGTAGACCATCCTAAGTATGGCTTTCAGTTTAATGTATCTAGTTATGAAGTAATTAAGCCTGAAGGAAAAGATGGTGTAATTGCATACTTATCTAGTGGTATATTTGGTGGTATTGGAAAGAATACAGCTAGAATTATCGTAAATACGCTGGGTGAGGATGCACTTGATTTAATAGTTGAAGATAAAAGTGTACTCGATAGAATACCTAAGTTAAGTATGAAGAAAAAAGCGCTTATCTATAACACTTTGAAAGAAAATGAAGATAGTAGAAGATCGATAGTTGAACTTACTAATCGTGGATTTAATATAAATGATGCATCAGAAATATACAAAACTTATAAAGAAAATACTTTAAAAACTTTAGAATACAATCCTTATAGTATGATTGATGTAGTTAAAAATATTACATTTCCTAAAATTGATGAGATAAGAGATAGTTTTGATATTGATATTACTGATTCTAGAAGACTTGAGGCATGTATTTTGCATTGTATGAGTGAACTTAGTTTTGAGAGTGGTGATATATATTTAAATTATGATGAGATTAAGAATAAAGTAAATGAATATAACCATATTAATATTGATGATGTTTTATTTGATGATTGTATAGAAAATTTAGTTTCTGATTTAAGAATTATTAGAGAGGATAATAAATATTTTCTATCAAATATATATAACGCTGAGGAGTATATTGCATCAAGAATTATAGATTTGTCTATGAGAGAATCTAATAATTTTACTAAAATAGATAAGCTTATTAAAGAGTTAGAAAAGAAAAATAATATTGTTTATAATGATATACAAAAAGAAGCTATCAAAAAAGCAATTAATAATCATATAACAATAATAACAGGTGGTCCTGGAGTAGGAAAAACTACTATTATCAAGGCAATACTTGATGTATATAGAAGAGTATATAAACTAGATGATGAAGTATTAGAAGAAAGAGTAATGTTACTTGCTCCAACAGGTAGGGCTGCTAAAAGAATGATGGAATCTACCTGTTTTAGGGCCAAAACAATACATAGTTTTTTAAGATGGGATAAAGAAAATAATACGTTTGGTGTGAATGAATTAAATAAGGATTTTCATAGATTCTTTGTAATAGATGAATCCAGTATGATTGATAATGATTTATTTTACAATCTATTAAAAGGACTTAGAAGTAATATAAAGCTAGTACTTGTAGGTGATTTTAACCAGTTACCTAGTGTTAGAGCGGGTAATGTACTTCGTGATTTAATTGAATCTAATGTGGTTGATACAGTTCATCTAAATTTCTTATATCGTCAAAAAGATACTAGTTATATACCAGTACTTGCTCGTGAGATAAAAGATAATAATTTATCTAATTTCTTAGAAAAGAAGGATGATTATATATTCTTAAAATGTAGTGATGATGGTATCATTCCAAGACTAATAGATGCATGTAACCTCGCTATAAGTAAAGGTTATGATTATAAACGTATTCAGGTAATGGCTCCTATGTATGCAGGAATTAATGGTATTGATAATTTAAATAAAGTTTTACAAAATGTTTTTAATCCAAGAAGTAGTGATAAAAAAGAAATTAGTTATGGAGATATTGTTTACCGTGTGGGAGATAAAGTATTACAACTTGTAAATATTCCAGATAGTAATGTGTTTAATGGTGATATAGGTATTATTATTGCAATTGAAGATGCAAATGAAACTGAAAGTGGTAAAAGAGAAGTTCTAATAGATTTTGATGGTAGTATTGTAAGATATGATACATCAAGTCTTCTTAATATTCGGCATGGATTTATTATGAGTATTCATAAGTCTCAAGGTAGTGAATTTGAGCTTGTAATTATGCCTATTTGTAATGGTTATAAGAGAATGCTTTATAGAAAATTAATCTATACAGGTGTTACTAGAGCTAAAAGGAAATTGATATTAATAGGTGAAGATAGTGCCTTTATTTATAGTGTTGAAAATACAAGAGAACATATTAGAAAAACAGATTTAGTAAATAAATTGCATAAATTTAAAAATATAAGACATAATATTGATGTATATAGTTAATATATACAAATTATTCTAGTCGAGGTGATTTTTATGAAATGGACTAAGAGTGCCATGCTTATTGGATTAGGTGCTTTAGGAGTACTCGCTTATCAAAGATATGGTGATGCTATGAAGGATAAAGCATGTGAAGTAGTAGATTGTACTATGAATAAGATAGGCAAGAAAATGGATTAAACTAGAATATAGAAAAACAAGCATAATTTTTTTAATGCTTGTTTTTTAGTTATATAATTCTTTTTTTATTTTCTCTAAATTGTCAGTCATTAATGATATATAATCATAATTATTACGCTCATCATCAGTTAAAGTAGATAGAGTATTAATACTTACTTTTTCAACACTAGTTCCTTCAATTAGTGAGTTTATAATGTCATTATTCTCATCATCTTTTAAATAAATATGCCTTATTTGATTAGAATAAACTAACGTTCTTGCTATGGCCATGTTCTTTTCATATTCTGGATTATCAGAGTCAAGGGATATAACATTTGCTCCATAATTCTTTAAAAATAAGAATATATCATCACTAACAATAATTGCTTTATTATCTGAATATTTAATGGCTTCTCTATATTTTGCTTCAAGATTAGTTAAATCAACTTTTAACTCTTTATACTTTTTATCAACATCATTTTTTAAATATTTAGCTTCTGTATATTCGTTAAAGCCTTTTCTAATGTTATTAGCGATTGTAAGTAATTTAGATGGGTCTAACCATAGTTCTTCTATTCCTGCTTTATTATATGAAATATCAGATGTAACATCAATTATTTTTAAACTTTTATTTTGCTTAAGCATAGGTTTTAAATAATTCTTTTCATCAGATAATCCAATAAATATAAACATATCAGCATCATTACTATATTCATTAAGTAGAACATCTGTTAGTTTATATTCATTAATATCTACACCATTTGGATAAATACTTCTAATTGTGCTATGTGAATCATATAACCTATTTACTATATATTCAATAGGGTATGCAGTTGTATAAATATTAATATCCTCCATTGTAGATGTATCAGTACATCCACTAAGTAATATAATACTAAATAAACATATAATTATACTAAATATCTTCTTCATAAATACTCCTTTTATTCTTTATTACTGGATCATATCCTTTAGTTCCTAGTGGGTTACACCTAATTATTCTTTTTAATGCCATAAGACTACCTTTGATACTACCATATTCATTAATTGCATCTATTGCATAAGATGAACATGTTGGATAGTGCCTACAATACATGTGAATATTACTAGGAATTCCTTGATATAATTTAATTATTTTTATTAATAACCATTTCATAAATTAATTATACTAAAAATAATAAAAAAAGTAAAACAGTATTTTATAATTTATGATTATTTGTTATAATACTTGTGTATAGAGAGGAGGAACTTATGGAAATACTTAAAAAGTTGAGCATTAAATATAATAATGTATCTTTGTATGAGCAAGCTTTAACGCATACATCATATGCCAATGAACATAATTTAGAATCATATGAAAGATTAGAGTTTCTAGGAGATGCAGTATTAGAACTTATTATAAGTGAATATCTATATAAAACTACACATAATGCAGAAGGCGTTATGACTAAGATGAGAAGCCACTATGTATGTGAGAATGCTTTATATGAATATTCAGTTAAATTAGGGATTAATGAATATATTCGTTTAGGACGAGGTCAAGAAGAACAAGATGGTAAACATTCTAAGGCAATTGTTGCAGATGTGTTTGAATCTTTTCTTGCTGCAATGTATTTAGATAGTGGTATTGAAGAGGTTAAGAAATTTATTTATAAATATATAATACCAATTATAGAAAGTAATTCACTTGATTTTTTTCATGATTACAAATCAAAACTACAAGAGTATGTTCAAACTGATAAGAAGAGTTTAGAATATATTATAACTAATGAAGAAGGTCCATCACATGATAAAACATTTGATGTTGAGGTTAGAATTGATGGTATAGTATATGGTAAAGGTAGTGCGAAAAGTAAGAAAGAAGCAGAACAGATGGCTGCTAAAGATGCGTTATCAAAAACAAATAGAAGGAGTGAGTATTGATGGGAAGATTTCCAAATATTGCAGCTGCTAAAGCTAAAACAGGAGCAGCAAAAGGTAAATTATATGGTATGTATGCAAAAGAAATATATCAAGTAGCTAAAAATGGAGGGGTTACTCCAGAGGGTAATCCTGCTTTAAAAAGATTAATTGAAAAAGCAAAAAAAGAACAAGTACCAAATGATGTAATTAAAAGAGCAATTGATAAAGTAAGTAGTGGTGCAGATGAATCTTATGAAAATGCTAGATACGAGTTATTTGGACCAGGTGGTTCAACTCTTATAGTAGACTGTTTAACTGATAATGTTAATCGTACTGTAAGTGATATTAGAACTGTAGTTAATAAGTGTCATGTTAAACTAGGGGCTATGAATAGTGTTAGTTATATGTATGATAACTTATGTATAGTAGGTTTTAAAGGATTAACAGAAGAAGAGGTAATGGACGCACTTATTAGTAATGATGTAGATATTACTGATATGGAAGATGAAAATGGTACTATTATGATTTATGGAGAACCAACAGATTTAAATAAGATTAAAGAAGCTGTTCTTTCAGTAAAAGAAGTTACATTTGATATAGATGAGATTGCAATGTTACCTAAAGATAAGATTAAATTAGATGGTGAAGATTTAGAAGTATTTAATAAACTTGTAACTATGTTAGATGAAGTAGATGATGTTAATCACGTATATCATAATGTAGAATTAGAAGGATAATATATATGAGTGATTATTTGGATTTTATAAGTACAGAATTAATTACTTCAGTAATTGTAATAATACTGGGTATACTAATATATTTTCTAATAAAGAGTGTTATTAATAAGATACTCGATAAAAGGAAGTATGTAAGTAAAAAGAAGAAAACTTATTTAAAACTATTTAAAAGTATATTTAAATATCTAATATTAATTATTGTAGTAGTGGTAGTATTACAGATTAATGGTATTAATGTAACAAGTATTGTTGCCGGATTAGGTATTGCATCAGTAATTGCTGGTTTCGCTTTACAAGATGCATTAAAAGATATTATCATGGGATTTAACATTATAGTAGATGAATACTATGGTGTTGGAGATGTTGTAAAAATTGGTGATATTGAAGGTAAGGTATTAGAAGTAGGTTTAAAATCTACTAAAATGCAAGATATAAATACTAATAATATCTTTATTATAGCTAATAGAGAGATTAGTAAATCATTAATTAAATCAACACAATTTGATATTGATATACCTATTCCTTATAGCAAGAAGATAACTGATATAGAGAGTATTATAGATAATATTACAAACCAAGTTAGAAATATGAAAAATATCACTAATGTAGAATATCGAGGATTAAATAAGTTTGGTGATTCTGCAATATATTATAAGATAAGAATGTATGCGAAAGCAGAATATCAACCACAACTAAAAAGAGATATAAATAGAATAATTAAACTAGAATTAGATAAGAATAATATAGATATTCCATTCATGCAAGTGGATATACATAATAAATAAATTTTTTATTTTTTAAGGTAAAATCAGATATTATACAAATGAGAAACAATACTGCAGTTAAAATTATCTCACCAAAAACATTAAAAACGTCTCACTAAAAGTGTTAAAAACATCTCATTGAATATTGAAATTTTATTAAATATGTAGTAAAATTAAACAAAGGAGATGATTATATGTCATTTAAAAACGAAAACTATAAAGAAAGATTGATTGATAAAAAATAAAAAATTATCTAGAGGTTTTCGGGGCAATTAGTATTGAAGGGCCAAAATGGTGTGGTAAAACTTGGTCATCACTTAATTGTGCTAACAGTGTTATTTATATGGACGATGATGAAAATAAAACTAGGGCTGAGATAGATGTTAAATCAATCTTTTCACATGATAAAAATGCCTTACCTCAACTTATAGATGAGTGGAATTTAGTTCCTAGTATTTGGGATGCTACTAGAAGAGAATGTGATAGAACTACTGATGCTGGTAATTATATATTAACTGGTTCTACAACTTTGCCTAAAAAGATTCAAAAGGAAAAAATAAAGCATTCTGGTGCTGGTAGAATTGGAATTATAAAAATGTCAACTATGAGTTTGTATGAATCGGGAGATTCATCTGGTAAAGCGTCGATAATGGATATGTATAACGGGATACAAAAAAGTATGCCTACTGAAGAAGTAGAGTTAAAGCGTTTAGCGAATCTTATTGTTCGTGGAGGATGGCCTAGAAATATAGATGTTAGTGAAGAACGTTTTCATATAATTCCTCGTGGATATATTGATAGTATTATTAGAGATAATATGATAGATGATGAAGATAAGAAAAGAGATAAAGATAAGATGCTTATGTTACTTAGATCACTCGCACGAAATGAATCATCTATTGTTAGCAATAATACGATTATTAAAGATATTGATGCTGTTGAATCGGAATGTCCATTAAGCAGCACTAATACACTTGCTGATTATTTAGATGTTTTGAATAGATTATATTTATTAGAAAATCAAAGTGCTTATAGTGAGAACTATCGTTCTAGAGAAAGAGTTGGAAAAGCTCCTAAAAGGCATTTTACTGATCCATCACTTGCATGTGCATGTTTAAATCTAAATTCAGATAAGTTATTAAGTGATTTTAAAACATTCGGATTCTTATTTGAAGGATTAGTTGAAAGAGATCTTAGAATATATATGGATTATTTAAATGGTTCTTTACATCATTTTAGGGATAATGTTACTGGCCTTGAAGTTGATGCAATATTGGAGTTTGAAGACGGAGAATATGCAGCAATCGAAATAAAATTAGGTTTTAACAAGGTTGATGAGGCAATAGATAATTTAATTAAGTTTAATAACAATGTTACTAAAAGTCCTAAATTTATGTGTGTTATTGTTGGTAAAGGTTCAGGTATTGCACGTGATTCTAAAACTGGTATATATATAGTTCCTATTACTTCATTAAAACCTTAATGATGATTAAAACAATCGATAAAATAAATAGTGATATAGGTATTACTAATGTAGAATATCGAGGATTAAATAAGTTTAGTGATTCTGCAATATACTATAAGATAAGAATGTATGCGAAAGCAGAATATCAACCACAACTAAAAAGAGATATAAATAGAATAATTAAACTAGAATTAGATAAAAATAATATTGATATTCCATTTATGCAAGTGGATATACATAATAAATAAATTCAAGGAAATTTGAAAGTTTTCAAATCAGTCTTGACTTTTTTTTTTTTTTTTTTTTTTTTTTAGTTATCATGATTATATTATTTAATATAGTATTAATCTTAAAGGATAATTTAAGTAAGGTAAATACAAAGACTAACTTGTTAATAGAAAAAGATAATCTATCTTATAATATTAATAAGAGATTTAAAGATAAAGAGATATCTAGTATAACTACATGCGAAGAAGGAGATAAGTGCTATTTATTTACATATAGTGATGATACAAGTGATAAATTAATATATAGTAATACTGGTAGAATTATAACGTTTAATAACTATACATTTGATATTATAGATGATATTACTGTAGAAGCTCCTACTATTACAGAACACCATGATACTATGTCTAGTACAAAGTATAATGGATATTTTATTATTAATGTACCAATTAGTTTAGATAATAAAGATTATTCTATTAAGGTTGTTAAGTATTTTAATACAGATAGCTTAGTTATTGATATAGGAGGAGATTATTACTACGATAAAGAAGGTAATAGATATACTAAAGTTGAGTACATAGAAGCTACTGGAGAACAGTATATTGATACAAAAGTGTTAACTGAGCAATCAGATATGTCGCAAGTTGCAAGTATTCAGATACAAAACAATAGTGATCAATTAAATGGATCTAATGATGGTTGGTGGTTTGGTGTTTCGGGACGAAAATATGGTTTTGCTGGTGGCTATAAAAGTGTTTATGCTTCTTCAGTTAAATATGATGATATAACTCTTAATACGTACTATAATTCAAAAAAGGAGGAATTCATTGTTAATGACAAATCATTTTGGAATAATGCTAATTCATATATTGATAGGGGTATAGGCTATAATATTTATATATTTGCAATTAATAATTTTTCAAGCAAAAATTTTATGAGTGCAAGATTAAAAATGTACAAAATTTATATAAACGATACTCTAGTCCGAGACTACATTCCAGTAATAGACTCATCAGAAAGACCTTGCTTATTTGATAAAGTGAATAGGGAGTGCTACTACAATCAAGGTACTGGTGAATTCCTTTGGGGATAATAGATAATATGGATAAGTGTAATGCTTATCTTTCTTTTTGTGTCCATTTTTATTAACTATAAGTTACATTTTGAAAGAAATTTATATTTTTTTGAAGTTTTTTATCAAAAAAAGAAGGAAATTTAAAAGTTTTAACTAATAATATATATAGGAGGGAAAAGAAAGCATTGTTCTTGGTAATAGATTGGAACTGGCTATTATTAAAAAACAGTATTTTGTTAGTACCTCAGAGGGAGGAATTATGGTTAATGTATATGAAAGAGTATTAAAAGAAGATGAGGTTATACCTTTAACTTATGATCGAGTATTTAAACTAATTTTTGGTGATGCAAATCA
>CACZAH010000033.1 GCA_902779035.1 uncultured Erysipelotrichaceae bacterium
GGCTACTTTCTAATTCTTCCTTTCATATCTGACCATATTCATTTTAACATGTTTCTATACAATTTTCAACGATTTTTGAGTTTCCGAACAACTCTATTAGATTATATTTATAAATTTAATAATTATTACTAAATATTTAAAACTAACACAAAAAAACATCTTTAAAAAGATGCTTAATAATTAATCTGGGGCGGATATAGGGATTCGAACCCTAGCATAATGGAACCACAATCCACCGTGTTAACCCCTTCACCATATCCGCCATGTCTCAGTTGACAATATAAAATATACCATAAATTTATTGGTGTGTCAATTTATTTTATCAAAAAACTTGAGAGATATTAGTATTTTGTGTTAAAATGAGAGTGTATTAATTATTTGGGGGATTATATGGCAACAGAAAAGAAGAAAGTAACTAAAGTAAAGAATGAGATTAAAAAGGTTGATATTAATAAAGAAGAAATATTAAAAGATATTAAATCTGAGCTTACTACTAAGATTAAAACACAAATAACAAAAGAATTAATAGATGAGATAAAGACTGATGTTAGTGCGATTGTTAAAGAAGAAGTAAGAAATGATTTAAAACGAGAAATAGATAATGAAATAAAAAAAAGTAGTAGAAGAAATATGCGTGGTAAGAGGGGTAAAATATTTAGAAGAGATATAGCTATCATTATGTTGCTTACAATAATAGCTTACTTAGTATATTTTATGTATAATCATAATTATGTTAGTTTTAGTATTAATAGTAATATGAATAATGTAGAACTTACTAATGATAAAAAGGTTGTAAAGACTAATAATGATTATTCATATTTGCTAGATAATGTAAATGTAAAATTACCATTTGAAAATAGTAATTCATTATATCTTTATTTAAAAGATTATAATGAGTCTAGTATTAATGATTCTATTAAGTTAACTATGGCCTATAATTATATTAATAAAGATGAGTTTAGTGTAGATGAAATACGTGATGCATATGTTAAACTATTTAATACTGATAAAAACTTTAAAAATACATCTTTTGACTATGAGTGCAAAAAGTTTAAATATGATGATGCTACTAATACATATAATCTTGTTAGTAATGAATGTATTAATACATCGTCTAAAGAAGTATTAGAGCGTATTATTAATACAGGTGTAAAGAATGATAAAGTAGTAATTACTACTGTGGTTGGAGTATATGATAATTCTAATAATTCCCTTTATAATTATAAAAACATATATGATCCTATAGCGGTAGATTTAAATAGTAATTTTAATATAATAGATTATCAAAATAAGTTAAGTACATATAAATATACGTTTGTAGGTGTTAATGAAAACTATTACTTTGATAGTATTAAAAAATTATCATAAATATATTCACAAAATTATTAAAATGTATTATAATACTTGTGTAAGTTTTAAAGCGATGAATGGGATAAGACTGTAGATGTAACTTAATAGAGAGTTATCGTTTGGTGGAAGATAACAAGTAAGTCTTTAGTTACTACCTAGGAGTTGACATTGAAAAATGTTCCGCATGTGTGCGTTAAAAAATTAAGTAATAAGGTAGGATGGTACCGCGTTTAAACGCTCCTAAAATAAGGGCGTTTTTGTTTGTTTTGGAGGTTTTTATGTTGAGTGATGAAGAGATAATAAGTGTAAAAAGGATTAATGATTGCTATTTGAAATTAATTGAGATTGTAAGATTAACTTATAATAAAAGCGATAATGTTAATGAAATGTATAAAGTGTTTAGAGATATTTACCAGATTAATAATTATGATGAAAAAATATTATATTTATTAATTGTTTATATAGTAAATAGTAATGATAATATTATTGATATATTAAATTATACGGGTATTATTAATAATCACGTAGTTAGTGATGCTTTTATTGGTGGTATAAAATTAGATGAAATAAATAGCTCAATATTAAAGAATTATTTAATTGCTAATGGTAATATTGATGTTATTAGTTTAATAGAAAGTCTTGATAAGAAAGAGAATATTAATAAAGATGGAGCTATATGTGAAAGTATAGTTGATTATAATATTAATCATTTAGAAAAACAGAATGTTAAGTTATTTGATAAAAGAAATAAGAGTTTAAAGAGAAAGATAGAGAGGAAGATATTATATGATAAATATCAAGGAAGATAGTAAATTAAATGTGTTAAATCATAGTTGTGCACATTTAATGGCACAAGCTATAAAACGTTTATATCCCAGTGCGATGTTTTGGGTAGGACCTGTAATTGAAGAAGGATTTTACTATGATATAGATTTAAATGGTGGTGTAATCACTGAAGAGGATTTGCCTAAAATTGAAAAAGAAATGAAGAAGCTTGCTAAAGATGGTAAGAGAATAGTAAGGCGTGAGCTAACTAAAGATGAAGCGCTTGAGATGTTTAAAAATGATAAATATAAAGTAGATTTAATTAAGGATATGACTGATGATACAGTTATTTCTGCTTATACACAAGGTGATTTTACTGACCTTTGTCGTGGACCACATGTGGAAAGCGTAAAACTACTTAAGAATTTTAAATTACTTAAAACTAGTGGAGCTTACTATAAAGGTGATTCTAAAAATCAAATGCTAACTAGAATATATGGAGTTTGTTTTGAAACTAAAGAAGAGTTAGAGAAGCATTTAACTGAGTTAGAAGAAGCAAAATTAAGAGATCATAGAAAAATCGGTAAAGATTTAGGAATATACTTTATTGATGATTTAGTAGGTAGGGGACTTCCTATGTACTTGCCTAATGGTTTTATATTATGGAATGAACTTGAAACTTATATTCGTAATAAGGAAATAAAAAATGGTTATAAACATGTTTTAACACCACCACTTGGAAATGTAAATCTATATAAAACATCGGGACATCTAGAGCATTATAAAGATGCGATGTTTCCTATTATGGAGGTTGAAGATGAAGAATATGTATTAAGACCAATGAACTGCCCACATCATATGATGATTTACGGACATGACTTACATTCTTATAAAGATTTACCAATTAGAATAGCTGAGATTGCAAGAGATTCAAGATACGAGGCAAGTGGTGCATTAAAAGGAATTGAAAGATTAAGATCATTTTGTCAAAATGATGCTCATATATTTTGTACTCCTGAGCAAATTGAGGAAGAATTTAAAAATGTTGTAGATTTAATATTAGAGTGTTACAAAGAATTGAATATTACTGAATATACATTTGAACTATCACTTCGTGATAAAAATGATAAAGTTAAATATCACCCTGATGATGAAATGTGGGATAATGCTGAAGAGAGATTACGTAAAGTCATGGATGATATTGGTTTGCCTTATGTAGAAAAAATAGGAGAGGCTGCTTTTTATGGACCAAAACTAGATGTACAAGTTAAACCTGCTGTAGGAAATCCAATAACTATTTCAACTTGTCAAATAGATTTCTGTTTGCCTACTAAATTTGACTTAAAGTATGTGGATAGTGACGGTCAAAAAAAGACTCCAGTAGTTTTACATAGAGCAGTATTTGGTTCAATTGATAGGTTTATTGCTTATTATTTAGAAGAAACTAAAGGAATACTTCCTTTATGGCTTGCTCCAACACAAATAAGTATATTGCCTGTTAATAATGAATATCATCTAGAATACGCAAAAGATATTTATAATAAATTAAATGAATTATTTAGATGTGAATTAAATAGTAAAGATGAAAAATTATCATATAGAATGCGTGAGGCACAGACTAGTAAACTTCCTCTAACACTTATCTTAGGAGATAAAGAAAAAGAAGAGAGTCTAATTAGTTATAGAATGTTTGGTAGTCGTGAAACAAATACACTATCTCTTGATGAATTTATTACTTATGTAAATGATCGAATTAAGTCAAAAAATTAATTTGCAATTTTACTAATTATTGTGTATAATGAACCTATGATAAAGGTTGTGCGATATGGAAAAGAGTAATCATAGAATATTACTTACACTTGTTGTAATAGTAATTATTGGTATATGTGGTTTAGTAGGTTATTTAATGCTTGATAAATCTGGTATGAAGTTATCTGGTAATAGTACTACTAGTTTAGAATCAAATAGTTTTGATATAGATATAACTACAAGTGATAGTGATAAAGTAATTAGTATAGATAAAACTAATATTAAGGTATCTGGTACATTAGATGATAATAATTCTGAGATTAAGTATAATCTAAATGTTAAAAATAAAGGTACTATAGATACATATTTATACAGTATTGTTGCAGATGATACAAACTTAGATGTAAAAGTGTTAAATGGTGATAAAGAATTAACAGATGATACTATAATAAAGGCAAAAGAAAACTTAGATATTACATTAGTAATAACAAAAAAGAATGCAGAAAATATTGATTTTGATACTAATATAAAGCTAGTATTTAATCAATATAATAAGTAGGAGGTAGATATGAAGAAAGAACTTAATTTAGCAAATGTATTAATATCACTTATAATGCTTACAGTAGGGGTGATATTGGTTATTAATTCTGAGGCTATGATTAATATGATGTCATGGTTTATTGGAATAGTAATTATACTTATAAGTATTATTAGAATAATATATTTATTTAATGATAAAATACTTAATACTACAATGCTGGCGGTAAATATACTTTTGATGATATTTGGTGTTGTATTAATTAGTTTTCCATCTATTGTAGATATTGCAATCAAAGTAGTATTTGGTTCTTGGATACTATTTGCAGGAGTAAAAAGACTTATTCTTGCAATTGCTGTATCAAGAGTAGACAAGCAAAGTTATAAGACATTTTTAATAAGTGCACTCATTATGCTTGCATTAGGAGTGCTTGTATTAATTAATTTATATAACTTAGTTGGAATATTCTTAATTATATATTCATTAACAGAAATAGTAAATTATATATATTATTTAATAAATAAAAATAAATATGGTAATTTATTTGATAAAGAAGAATATGATAATGATAATAAAAGAGTGAAGAAGAAACAATTAATAACTAAAGAAATTAAAAATAAAAAAGCGATTGATGCAGATATTGTAGAATAAATATTGACTGTATAAAGTATAAGTGTTAGAATAATTTGTAAATCAACGAAGGAGACTAGTAGTAAAAGTAATTGATATAGAGAGTTAGTGGTTGGTGGAAACTAATGAAAATCTTTTATGAATCTACTCTGAAGAGAAATGTAAACATTTACGTAGTTGTGCGTTAAACAAAAGAGTCTAAGAAGAGTGGTACCACGAATAATTCGTCCCTTTAACTTAGACTCGTTTTATTAAGAAAGGGTGATAAAATGATAGATATTAAGTTGATTAGAGAAAACGCAGATTTAGTAAAAGAGAATATAAAAAAGAAGTTTCAAGATAAGAAGCTAGGGTTAGTTGATGAAGTAAGAGAACTGGATCTAGAGGCTAGAAAACTTCAAACAGAAGGAGATAATCTTAAATCTGAAAAAAATAAGTTAAGCAAAGAAATTGGAATACTTATGAAAGACGGTAAGATAGATGAAGCAAACAAGGTTAAAGCGAAAGTAGCAGAAAGTGCGAAAAGAATTAGTGAGATAGATGAAATCTTACCAGGGATTCAAGAAAGCATTAAGAATAAAATGATGATGATTCCAAATATTATTGCAGAAGATGTTCCAATTGGTGAAGATGATACTAAGAATGTTGAAGAGGCAAGATTTGGAGATCCGGTTGTTCCTGACTTTGAAATTCCATATCATTCAGATATAATGGCTTCATTTAACGGTTTAGACAAAGATGCAGCTGGAAGAGTAAGTGGGAATGGATTTTATTATTTAATGGGAGATATTGCTCGCCTTCATTCAGCAGTACTTGCTTATGCAAGAGACTTTATGATTGATAAAGGATTTACTTATTGTATTCCACCATACATGATACATGGAGCAGCAGTAGATGGCGTTATGTCATTTGAAGAAAAAGATAATATGATGTATAAAATTGAAGGTGAGGATTTATATTTAATTGGTACATCAGAGCACTCAATGATTGCTAAATTTAAAGACCAGTTGCTAACAGAAAAAGATTTACCTATTACTATGACATCATATTCTCCATGTTTTAGAAAAGAAGTAGGGGCTCATGGTATTGAAGAGCGTGGTGTATATAGAATACATCAATTTGAAAAACAAGAAATGGTTGTAATATGTAAACCTGAAGATAGTGAATCCTGGTATGATAAGATGTGGAATTACTCAGTTGAACTATTTAGAAGTTTAGATATACCAGTTAGAAAATTAGTATGTTGCTCAGGGGATTTAGCAGATTTAAAGTATCGTTCATGTGATATTGAAGCATGGAGTCCTAGACAACAAAAATACTTTGAAGTATGTTCTTGTTCAAACTTAACAGATGCTCAAGCTAGAAGACTTGCAATAAGATATAGAAAAGAAGATGGTGAAAAAGAGTTTGCTCATACATTAAACAATACTGTAATCGCGCCACCTAGAATGTTGATTGCCTTCTTAGAAAACAATTTACAAAAAGATGGAACAGTAAAAATACCTGCTTCGTTACGTCCTTACATGGGAGGTAAAGAGAAAATAGAAAAGAATAACTAATATAGTAAAGTTATTCTTTTGTTTTTTATTTCAATAAAACCTTCTTCTTTTAAATTCTTTAATTCTCTAGTCATTGCAGACCTATCTATTGCAAGGTAGTCTGCAAGATCGGTAAATGTAAATGGTAAATATATATTTTTGGATTTGTTTTTTGTAGATACTATTTTAAAATATTCAAGTAATTTATTTCTAATAGTCTTCTTAGTAAGTATTTCAATTCTATTATTTTTATCATTAATTGAATTAATAATTATTTCAAGTAAGTTCTTAATAAACTTATTATAATAATTATTAGTATTATTAGATTTTATTAATTGCTCATAATCGATAATAATTATTTTAGTTGTATCTTTAGTAGTGATAGTGTATTCATTATTAGATAAAGATGATATTTTAGAACCAAATATATCATTATCAGTTAGTTCTTCAATAATAGTTCTATTACCATTATAATCAGTTTTAATTATTTGAATTATACCTTCTAATATAATCCCAATAAAGTTTCTATTCTTAATTTTTTTAAGTATTTCTTCATTTTTATTAAATGTATATGTTAGTGCTTCTAAATCTTTTAAAAGCTTTAATTTATCATCATCATTAATACTAAAGAACGGATTCATATACACACCTCTGTTTAATAATAACAAATTTTTGTTGCAAGTGCAACAAAAATAACTACTTCTTGAAAATTAGTTTTTGTTAATATTATATCCCTGATAGCTATTTCTACGTGCTAGTTCTTTATCAATACCATTTAATACATCTATTTTATTAAGTATCCATTTAGGTTCTATTAACTCTTCTTTAATAGGGTCTCCTGTAAGTCTATGTATTACAATATCTTCATTTAGTAATTCTATTTGATTGCATACTATATCTATATATTCATCTTTTGTTAGTATTTTAAATGGTTTATCTTGATATAGATTTGCTAGTTTAGTTCCTTTTACAATTGATAACATATGTATCTTTATACCTTGTATATCTAGTGTATTTAGATGTCGAATTGTATCTAACATCATATCTTTAGTCTCATATGGAAGTCCATTAATAATATGTACGACAACATCTATATTGTTTTTTCTAAGAATATTCACCGTATTATCAAAACATTCTAAGGTATGACATCTATTAATTAGTGTTGCAGTTTTATCGTGTATTGTTTGTAATCCTAGTTCAATAGTAAGATATGTTCTTTTATTTAAATCACATAAATAATCTAATACATCATCACTAATTGCATCTGCACGTGTTGCAATCGATAATCCTATAACTCCATCTTGTTTAAGTATAAGTTCATATCTCTCTTTTAATTTATCTACTGTATCATAGGTATTAGTATTTGCTTGAAAATAACCAATTAATTTACTATTTGGCCATTTATTAAGCATTATTTTTTTTCTTTCATAGAATTGTTCTAGTAGTGATACTTTCTTCTTAAAATCACTACTACCATTTAAGCAATATATACACCCTCCAATACCTTTAGTACCATCTATATTAGGACATGTAAAATTCGCATCTAAATTAATCTTTGCTACTTTAGATTTAAACTTATTCTTATAATAATAATCTAGTGTATAGTATCTTTTATTAGTATTAGAGTATTTAAACACGAATCCTTACCTCACTTATAAATCTTTTAAATAGCACTTTATCATCTAATTCAGGATGGTATTGTACACCAATTATAAAATAATTATTATCTTTATATTCTAATCCCTCTATAATATTATCTGGAGATACCGCACTTATATAAAAGTCACTACCTACATTAGTTACTTGTTTTAAATGAAGCGATAATACATTTATTTTATTAGTATTGTAAATAGTGTATAGAATACTATCTTTATTAATATTTATATCATGTCTAGATTTAGCTAGTGTATCTAAATTACATTCTACTTCATTTTTCATAATCTGATAGCCATGAATATTAGGGGTTGGTATATCTTTTAACTTAAATATATCTTTATCTTGTACTTCATTAAATATTTTCCATAGATTATCATTATTAATATTCATATTTCTACTTACTAATATATCCTTTAATATACTAAAGTAGTTTAATACTTGCATACCTAAACATATACCTAGTATTGGCTTGTTATATTTTAATGCATGTAGTATTATATCAAAGTGAAATCTTTCTAACGATCTACCACCAGGAAAGATAAATCCATCACATATGTTAAGTTGTTCTATACTTATCACTTCATCACTAGGTAATAAGCCAAATGGAATACCTTCAACCTCGCTAATCATCTTAGAATAATTATTTAAAAAAATATACTTATATTCATAAGGATTATCTATATTCTTTCTAACTCCAGGAACAATTCCTATAACTATTTTTTTCATAACATACCTCTTTATAAAACATCTTATAAATATTATACATTAATAAGCGTTAATAACCAAATATTTTATAGTAATTATATTAAATGTTTGGTATAATGTCTAGAAAGTTATAGATAATTTTAGTCATAAAATTATCTATAACGCTATTGTACCCAATTGCTGGCGAGCGTTATAGATTTTATATAGGGGA
>CACZAH010000034.1 GCA_902779035.1 uncultured Erysipelotrichaceae bacterium
GTATAATACTTGACGGTTTTTTACAACATATATCCTAATAATGTATTGAAATATAAGGGAAAACTAGATATCAAATAATAAAACTATCTTTTTATCCTGAAAGTTTCATTGCTAGGCTTTTAAATTATAATAAATCATGTTATAATTTTTAAAGAATGGTTGTGATTATATGGAAATATATGAACTTACAAATATATATAATAATTTATTAAATAGAGTAGATGAGTTATGGAGGTCACTTTGACCCTGATAGTAAGAATAAAAGAATTACTGAGTTAGAAAATGAAATGCTTGATGGCAACTTTTGGAATGATAAGGAACATTCTGAGAGTGTAGTTAGTGAACTTAATAATTTAAAAAGTATTATTAATAGTGTATCTCAAGTAAAAAAAGAAATTAGTGATGCACTTGAATTAATAGAGATGCTCAAAATAGAAAGTAATGATGATGTAAAAAAAGAGTTAGAAGATTCTATTACTAATTTAGAAAATGAAGTTAGTAGTTTAGAGATTAACTTGTTACTTAGTGGGGAATATGATAAATGCGACTCGATTATAGATATACATCCTGGTGCGGGTGGTACAGAGAGTTGTGATTGGGCGTCAATGTTATATCGTATGTATACTAGATGGTGTGAGAAACATAATTACAAGATAGAAGTAGTTGACTATCAAGATGGAGAAGAAGCTGGGATAAAAAGTGTATCTATGATAGTACATGGAAATAATAGCTACGGATATTTAAAAAATGAAAAAGGTGTACATAGATTAATTAGAATATCACCATTTGATTCTAATAAAAGAAGGCATACCTCATTTGCTTCTGTGGATGTAACTCCAATATATGAAAATAGTGATTTTTCTATTAATCCTAATGATATTAGAATAGATATATATAGAGCATCAGGTCATGGAGGACAAGGCGTCAATACTACTGATTCTGCTATTCGTATTACACATATTCCAACTAAGATAGTAGTAACTTGTCAAAATGAAAGAAGTCAGATTAGAAATAAAGAAACTGCAATGAATGTACTTAAAAATAAGTTATATAAATTAGAACTTGAAAAAAGAGAAAAAGAATTAAATAGTATTAAGGGTGATAATATGGAGATTAATTTTGGCTCTCAAATTCGTACTTATACACTGCATCCTTATAGTTTAGTTAAAGATCATAGAACTAATACTGAGGTAAGTGACCCTGCTAAAGTATTAGATGGAGATATTGATTCTTTTATAAGCGCTAATTTAAAGAAGAATGTTAAATAAATAATTGGGGTGAGCTAGATGTTGTTTCATAGAAATAAAGATGTAGATTTATCTACTATATTGGATAGAGTATATAGTAAAGATTTACTAGTTAGATTTTCTGAGTTTATTTTGGGTGTATTCTTAGTAGCTATATCATATAATGTTTTCTTGCTTCCAAGTAATACTGTATATGGTGTAGGTGGTATTGGTGTAATATTAAAAAAAATCCTTAATATTACACCAGCACTTACAATATTTATAGGTAGTATGATATTACTTGTATTAAGCATGTTTGCTTTAGGTAAGAAAAAGACAATAAGAACAGTAGCCGGAAGTATATTGTATCCAATATTTGTAGCTGCTACATCATATTACGTAAGATACTTCGATTTAGGTACGCTAGAACCAGTTGTAGTTGTAATAATAGGAGCTGTCGCACACGGTCTTGGACTTGGATTAATATTTAAAGCAGGATATACTACGGGTGGGACTGATATTCTAAATGATATAGTTGCTAAATATGGTAAAGTATCAATAGGTAAGGCAATGTTATTTACGGATGGATTAATTATATTAATAAGTTTGTTTGTATTTGACTTTCCAACGTTTATTTACTCGATTATATCATTATATATAATAAGTGTTATGACAGATAAAGTAATACTTGGTATATCACAGTCTAAAACATTCTACATTATTACAGATAATGAAACTAGTGTAAAGAAGTTTATTATGAATAATTTAAATCATGGGGTTACAGTATTACAAGGTCGTGGTGGATACACAGGTGACAATCAAAAGATTATTATGTGTACATTACCAACGCGTGAGTATTTTATATTAAAAGAAGGATTAAAAGAGATTGACCCAGAGGCATTTTTCTTAGTAACTGATGCCTACGAAGTATCTGGAGGTGCGTAAAATGGATTTAATTAGATTAAGAGATGTTAATAAGACATATAAAAATGGTGTAACTGCTATTTATGATATGGATTTAACTATTAAAAAAGGAGAATTTGTTTTCTTAATAGGTGAAACTGGTTGTGGTAAATCTACATTAATAAAAATGTTATATCGTGAAGAGAAACCTACTAAAGGTAAAATTATTGTAGGTGGTATTAATGTAGCTAAATTAAGAAATAGTAAGGTATATAAATTAAGAAGAAAGATTGGAGTAGTATTTCAGAATTTCCAATTATTACCTAAGCTTACTGCCTATGAAAATGTTGCATTTGCTTTAGAAGTATTAGGACTTCCTAAGGATGAAATACATAAAAAAGTAGTTAAAGTATTAGATCTTGTTGGACTTAAGAATAAGGCTAAACATTATCCTAATCAACTTTCAGGTGGAGAACAACAAAGGGTAGCTATTGCTCGTGCAATAGTAAATGGCCCTAAATTACTTATTTGTGATGAGCCAACTGGTAACCTTGATCCTAAAAAGAGTATGGAAATTATGGAAGTATTAGAGGCTATTAATAAACTAGGTACAACTGTTGTGATGGTTACTCATGATATTGAAATAGTTAAAAAAATGAACAAAAGAGTAATTCTACTTAATTCAGGCAGAATAGTAAAAGATTATGAGGAGGGGACATATAACTAATGAAATATTTAAGAATTTTTACAAGAAGTATTAGAGATTCTATAAAAAGTGTATTTAGAAACTTCTCATTATCACTCGCATCAATATCATGTATTACAATTACTCTAATAGTAGTTGCAGTATCAATAATCATGTCTTATAGTGTAGAAAAGTTTACAAAGTTGATTGAAAAAGATGTAACAATAGTTGCGTTTATTTCTAATGATGTAGCAGATGAGGATATTAATAACATTGAAAAACAAATACTAGCTATTGATAACGTAAATACTAAAAAAGTTAAATTTAGAGATAAGATGGATATATCTGAAGAAATGATGACCTCATCTGATGTATTTAGAGGTATCATGCAAGACTGGTCAAGAGAAGAGTCACCAATTCAAAATACATATCAAATAAAAGTTGTTGATATTGAACACATTGGTGATACCGTAAAAGAAATAGAAAAAATAGAAGGTATTACATCAGCAAAATATGGTGCAGGAATGGTAGAACAGATGGTAAATGTATTTGATACTGTTCGTAAATTCTGCATAGTATTAGTAGTTGCTTTAATCATTGTAACAGCATTCTTAATATCTAATACAATAAAGATTACAATATTCTCAAGAAAAAGAGAAATAGAGATAATGCGACTTGTTGGAGCAAGTAATACTAATATTAAAATACCATTTGTGATGGAAGGATTATTTCTAGGTATACTTGGATCTATCGCACCAATAGTTGTAACAATTCTAGGATATACTAAACTATATGAACACTTTAATGGACATTTATTTGTATCATTTATAAAACTAGAACAACCTTATCCATTTGTATTATACATATCAGGAGTACTTGTTGTAATAGGTATGATAGTTGGTATGTTTGGTTCTTGGAGAGCAGTTAGAAAGTATTTAAAAATATAAATGCACATTTATTGTGCGCTTTTATAAAAGGAGAATCTTATATGGTAAAAAAGATATGTATTTATATTATCGCTGTTATTATATCTATGTTTGCGATAACTACGGTTAAAGCGGAAGATTTATCAGAGTATTTTAGTGTTGATAATATTAAAATATGTGCAAATGCATCCTGCACTTCATATTATGATGAAGATAATGGTGTTACAGGATCTAATATCTTTGCTGTAAAGTTTGATTGGCATATTAATTCTGATGTAGCAATAAAAGATGGAGATATTATTAAAATTCCTTTTGCTAATGAAATTGAAACAGAAAATCAAACCAGGTTTAATTGTTTTGGATTTTCGTGGTCTGATATATATGATGAAAATTCTAATAAAATTGGTCAGTGGATGATGGATGGAAATTTTGAAGATAGAGTTATTACTATTAAACTAAGTGATAATGCAATATCTAAAACTAGTCTTGGAGGAACATTTATAACTGCTAAAAACATTTCTAGTGATTATGGTTTTGTTGATAAAGTTGTTCCATTGACCGTAGGAAATAAAAAAGCTTATTTAAAAATAAAACCGAAAATCCGTGATGAAATATTAGAGAATGCAAGCATGATTACAACTGGAACAAGTAATAACTCGGCTGGAATTCTAATGGGCTCACCTCATATTACAATTAAACAATTATATGATGTTAATGCTTATCCTAATATTACATCATCTGCAATGTTTAATGATTTATATGCAGAACTTCTCATTCCAGAATATCTTAATGCAAGTATAGATAAACTAACAATTCGTGCTATAGTTGTTGCTCCTATTTCACTTACAGAAATGAAAGCGGCAAGTGGTTCATATACTATACCTATCACGTCAGATTTCACAGAAATTCAGCAAAATGCTGGTGAAACCTATAATGAATTTAAAACGAGAATGCAAGAATTTGAGTATGGCTTTTTTAAAGAAGGAAATAATAATTCTATTATTATAAATTTTGGGAGTCAACCAAGTAAAACAAAGACATATGAGTACTATTCAAAGTTAATTGATAGTTCTTATTCTGGAGTCGGGGACTATTTTCATAGTTTATCTCCTTTTAGTGTTGATTCAACTGTTAAAGATGTCTTTAATAATGTTTTTGGAAACTCTAATAGAGTTGGCGGTAAGGTTGTATTTTGGGGATTAAGTGTTAAATTAAGGTTTCCAACTGTTGTAGTTCCAACAACTAAACAAATTAATGGAATTTGGACTTGGAATGATATAGATGGTAATGCTAAACAACAACAAGTATCTACTGATGTAAAGCTAGTTGTTCCATCATCTATAGCAACCATAAGTGAGGAAAGTAAACTATTATTAAGAGATTTTGATTCTAAAACTGAAATAGTAGGTGCTAAAATTAAATTACAAAAGAAAGATGGAGATTCTTATGTTGATGTGGGTGAGACTATAACTGATTCATCTGGAGTTGTAACATTTAGAAATCTAGAAAGTGGAGTTTATAGATATGTACAAACTGGATACTTAGATTATTATAAAAATAATTCATTTAAGATGTATAGTGATAGTAATTTAAGTAATGTTATATCAACTTTTGAATTTGATTCATCGATAGGAAATATCGTATATGCTACGAACGAAAGGGAAAGGTTTAGTGTTACTTATCTTCCTGGTGAACATGGAAACTTTAATGATATAATATATTCTGATATATTATATGGTGATGTTACCCCTAATTATGATGCTACTAGTAGCGATGGATGGTTATTTAAAGGATGGAGTCCAGTAAAAGATTTATATGTAACAGAGAATAAAACTTATACAGCATTATGGAAAAAGATGGTTAAAGTTACTACTAAGTATCTAGAAGAACAAACTAATACACCATTATTAGATGACGTTATTGATATTGATGAAAATGATACAGAGTATAGAACTGTAAAAAAAGATATAGATAATTATGAGTTCGTTAGAGTTGTAGGGGTTGAATCAGGTAGTAGAGGAGAAAATGATATTGTAGTTACATATTATTATAAGAAAAAGGAATCAAATTTAAATATTAAATATTTAGATTGTAGTTCAAGAAGTGAGATTGCATCATCTACTAATTTAAAGTTATATTATGGTGATAGTTATAATAGCGATAATTATGAAGTTAATATAACAATACCAAATAATTATAATCGAGCTTCTGCAAATAAAACAGATAATTATAAAGGTATAGTTAGTAGTGATACTATTAATGTAGAGTATTGTTATAATAAGAAAAATAGTTTGATAAACTCAAGTATTGCTAAGAGTGGTACTGATACAATAACTACAAGTAAAGATAAGTTATCTTATCAAATAAATTATAATACTGTATTTACTGATTATATAGGAGAAGCAAGTATTACTGTTGTAGATATATTACCTTTTAAAATAGATGTAAATATTTCTAATTTAGATGGTGGAGTATATGATGATAATAATAAAACTATTACTTGGAATATTAATACGACTATAAATTCATATGAAAATAGTGAATATAAAGTTACTAAGAATATAGAACTATCTTATATAAATATTGATGCAACTAAGGATGCAATGTCTAATCATGTTATAGGACAAACTGTAATTGATGGTAAAACTACAACTGCAGAGACTAGTTATAATTCATATATTGATATAAAAGGTACAATTAACGTTAGTTATGTGGATGAATCAGGTAAAGAATTATTAGATAAAGTTATAACAACTGATAAAGTTGGTAAAACATATGAATTAATAGAGCAAAGTATTGAAGGATATAAAATAGTAAATAAACCTAAAGAAAAGATATATGAGTATAAAGAAGAAATACAGAATCTAGAATATACTTATGAAAGACTTAAATATAAAATAGTAACTAAAGCTCTTAATGATGGTGGAAGTATTACTGGGGATGAAGAAGTATATTATGGTGAGAATTCAAAAGAAAATAACATAAATATTGAAGCTAATGATGGATACTATATATCTAAAATAACAATTAATGATAAAGAGATTAAGATACCAGAAAAGCAAACTAAACTTATTATTCCCAATTTTATTAAAATGAATGAGGATAAAAATATTAATGTAGAATTTAAAAAGTATTCAATTGATATTGTAGTACCAAATACATTAAAGAATTCTATTTTAAAGACTATTGGAATAATTGTAGTATTATTTAGTATTGGATTTATACTATATACATTATATAAGAGAAAATTAATATTTAATAAATAGACACCAAATAATTATTGGTGTTTTTTCATATAATCTAATATGAATAGATTTACATATAAAAAGAAAATAGAATTTAAAAAAAGAAATGTAATATTAATGATATTTATAATGATTATCATATCTATAATAATAGTATTTAATTTTATTAATAAAAGAGTAACACCGCTATTTTTAGATTTAGCTGAAAGTGAAACAGAGAAGCTTGCTACTTTAATAATAAATGATGCAGTAGGGAAACAAGTATCTGATGGATTAGATTCTAGTTTACTATACAATATTAATAAAGATTCTAAAGGTAATGTATCTTCCATAGATTTTAATAGTATTACAGTTAATAAATTACTTACAATTATTACTAGTAGTATTGAACTTAATTTAAAGTATTTAGAAGAAGGCAGAATAGATTTATTAAATGTACCTGATAGTGTACTTATTAGTTATGATAAGAAAGACTTAAAAAAAGGTATTATTTATAAAATACCTAGTGGAGCAGTATTTAATAATACAATACTATCTAATATTGGTCCTAAAGTACCAGTTAGACTAAACTTAGTAGGTAGTATTACAAGCAATATAAAAGCTAAAACTACTAATTATGGAATAAATAATGCATTAGTAGAAGTATATGTAGATATAAAAGTAACACTTGAAGTAATACTTCCTTATACAAAAAGAAAAACAAGTGTAGAATCTAGTATACCTATTGCTTTAAAAATGATACAAGGTAGTGTACCTTCATATTACTCTGGTGCGAACACTAATCCTAGTATATCTATTCCTATTGAATAAATAATTAAAATCATTTATAATTTTACTGAGGTGTTATAATGATTAAATTAGAAGATAAGACTTATGAATTAATAGAAAATTATAAAGATGGATTTGAATTAGATGCAGTAAAAGAAAAGTATACAGATTATTTCTATGACTATGATTATATATTAGGAGATTGGTCATATGGTAAACTTAGATTAAAAGGATTTTGCAATCGAGGAAGTAGAAAGTGTAATAGAATTAATGATTTTAAGTATAAAGATAAATATATAAAAGATTTATGTAGTTATGAATGTAGATATTTTATACTAAAGAAGATTGATTAAGTATTTAGTTGGAGGTTGTATGAACTTATCAAAATCAAGATATACATTGGGAATTAGATGTAAGAAATTATTATGGTTATCATGTTTTAAAAGTGAAGAAGCAGAGGATCTAGGTAATGATTCAGTATTTGAAAATGGTAATAAAGTAGGAGACTTAGCTAGATCTTTATTTGGAGAATATACTTTAATTAATTATGATGATAACTATAAAAATATGCTTGATGAAACTACCAAGTATCTAAATAATAAACCAAATATAATATGTGAAGCATCTTTTAGTTATGATGGTAACTTTTGTTCTGTAGATATACTTAAAAATGATTTTGATGGAGTAGAAATATATGAAGTAAAATCATCTACAGAATTAAAGAATATCTATGTCGATGATGTATCTTATCAAACGTGGGTTTTAAATAAACTTGGTATGAATGTAAAAAAATCATATGTAGTTTATGTTAATAATAAGTATGTTAAAGAAGGAGACTTTGATATAAATAAATACTTTGTTATTAAAGAAGTTACTGATAAAATAGATTTAGCGAGTGTTGAAAAAAGGATTACTGAGTTAAAAGAAATAATTAATTCTAAGAGAGAACCTAATATAGATTTATCAGAAGGGTGCAAGAGGCCATATGATTGTCCATTCTTTAAATACTGTACTAAAGATTTAGTAAAACCTAATGTATTTGATATAGGATGGCATGTTAAATTTACAAAGAAGTTAGATATGTATTATAAAGGTATTATAAGTTATAAAGATGTACTTGATAATGGTGGATTTAATGAAAAAGCAAATGAACAAATGAAATATGAATTATACAATCTACCACCTAAAATAAATAAAGATAGAATAAATACTTTTTTATCACAATTAACTTATCCATTATACTTTTTAGATTTTGAATCTTATCAAGATTCTATTCCTGTAATTGATGGTACTAAACCTTATCAACAAATATGCTTTCAATATAGCTTACACTATTATGAAAAAGAAGGTGGAGAGTTACATCATAAAGAATACTTATCAGGCTAATCTTTTTCCAGAGTTTAGTAATCATTTATTAAATATTGCAGATAATATAGTTGATCTACTAGTACCATTTAAAAATCAAGACTATTATGTAAAAGAAATGGAAGGTAGTGCTTCTATTAAAAAAGTTTTACCGGCATTATATCCAAATGATCCTAATCTTGATTATCATAACCTAGATCAAGTTCATAAAGGTGATGAAGCAAGTAACGCTTATTTATCACTAAAAGATTTACCTAAAGAAGAAGAGGAAAAACTTCGCTTAAACATGTTAAAATATTGTGGTTTAGATACATATGCAATGGTAAAAATATATGATAAATTAAAAGATATCATGATTCATTAATCTATAGCATATTATTTTAATTTCATTTCGCAAAATGAAAAAAAATTGATTTTTGCGAAATGAAACTTTTAAAAGAAAAGTAAAACCATTATTACAAATAAAAGATATTGCTAATTGGTTAGTAGAAGAAAACTAGAAAAGACGAGTGTTAATTATTATTAAACGAATAGCTAAATTTAATAATTGTGATGAAATAAAAGCTTAAAATAAGAAATTATTGTAATTATAAAAAGAGATAAAACGCAGCACAATGTACCACATGAATTTGATTTGTGTGGCACATTGTGCTATAATGATTTTGGTGATGAAAAATGGTATATGATTATCAAGAGATTTTAAAAAAAATGGGTTCACGAGTAAATATAGAAAAAGCATTAGCAAGTGGAAATTTATTTAGATTAAGGAATGGTGTTTATTCTGAAAGTGATATTGTTAATCCTATGGTTATTATTTCAAAAAAATATGAAGGTGCAATTATTACTATGGATTCTGCTTTTTATTATTATAATTTAACCGATGTCATTCCACAAAAAGTCCATGTTGCTACAAATAGAAATGCAAGAAAAATTAATGATGTTGAAGTCGTGCAATATTATGTTAGTAATGACATTTTAAATCAGGGGAAAATTCAAGTTAATATTAACGGAAATATGGTTAATATGTATAACAAAGAAAGATTGCTAATTGAACTAATTAGAAAAAGAGCCTCAATTCCTTTTGATTACTATAAAGAAATTATTGATAATTATAGACAAATTAGTAACGAACTTGATATGTATAAAATTGAAGAATATGTTAGCTTATTTAAAAATGAGGTTAATTTATTTAATATTTTACAAAGGGAGGTTTTTTAATGAATATAAAAAATATGATTAGAAAATATAGAAATGAAGGATATGCAGTAACAGATGCAGAATCAAAAACAGCGCAAGATATTATTTTATTAAAAATATCAAAAAGTAAATTTAAAGAGCATATTACAATAAAAGGTGGAGTAGTTATGCACTCAATATCTAAAAACAAACGTAGAGCAACCAGAGATTTGGATTTAGATTTTATTAAATATAGTTTAGATAATGATTCGATTATAGATTTCATTAAATTATTAGATAATGTTGATGATGGTATTTATATTTCAATCGATGGTGATATTAAACCTTTGCATCATCAAGATTATGATGGAAAAAGAGTTTTTATAAAAATCAAAGATGAATATAATAATGAACTTAACACAAAAATAGATATTGGAGTGCATAAATTTTTTGATATTGAGCAGGATGATTATTTGTTTATGTTGGATGCATTTGATAAAAGTGTTAGTCTTTTAATTAATTCGAAAGAACAAATATTTACAGAAAAATTAAAATCATTATTAAAACTAGGAGTAAGATCAACCAGATATAAAGATTTATTTGATTTTTTTTATCTTATTAATTCTTGCAATATGAATAAAATTAAACTAATTAAATCAATTAATACCTATATTTATAATGACGAAACTATGAGAGAAAATAATATCCAAGACATATATGATAGGTTATCAAAAGTATTAAATTCAAATTTATTTAAAAATAATTTGAATAGTCCTAAAGTCAATTGGCTAGATATATCTATAGAAGAAGCAATTAATTCTGTTTTAAACTATTTAGAAGAATTATCTGGTGAAATAATAACTGTTTAATTAAGGGTACATATTTACTTTTGGCCCACAATATTACTATATAAGAGTTTTTAAATCTTGATATAAATAAGCCATCAAGTGAACTGCTAATCATCTAAAATTAATGAGTAGTTCATCTTGCATTTTTAGAAAATGCCTAAAAACTTAGAAAAGTTAAAAAACAAAAATTAATAATTTTATTATTGAATTAAAGGTAGATTAGCATCTATCTTTTTTGTTATATATTATTTTTGAATAAAAAGTATAGTAATTCATATATTTTATTAGAAAGTGGTGAAATATGGAAAAAATAGATATTATAAAAAGTATTACTGAGCGTACTGGTGGAGATTTATATTTAGGTGTAGTAGGAGCTGTTAGAACAGGTAAGTCTACATTTATAAAAAAGTTTATAGAAAACTTAGTTGTTCCTAATATCGAAGATGAATATGAAAAGAAAAGATGCTTAGATGAAATACCACAGTCAGCTCAAGGTAAAATGATTATGACAACAGAACCTAAATTTGTACCTTCTAAAGCAGCTAAAGTTGATATTGATGACTTTTCTTGTAATGTAAGACTAGTAGACTGTGTAGGCTATGTAATAGATGGTGCGAAAGGGTATGAAGATGAGAATGGTCCTAGAATGGTTAAGACTCCCTGGTATGATGATGAAATACCTTTTGTAGAGGCTGCTGAAATAGGAACAGAAAAGGTTATTAGAGATCATTCATCTATTGGTATTGTAATTACTACTGATGGTTCATTTGGGGATATCCCAAGAAGTAATTATTTAGAAGCTGAATCACGTGTTATTAATGAATTAAAGGAAATTGGTAAACCATTTATAATGATTTTAAACTCTGCTCATCCAATGCTTCCTGATACAGAAAGACTTGCTCGTGACTTAAAAGAAGAGTATGATATACCGGTACTGCCTATGAGTATTGAGGCTATGAATGAAAAGGATGTATATAGTGTATTAAAAGAGTCTTTATATGAATTTCCAGTTACAGAGATTAAGGTAAATATGCCTGATTGGATTGCGGTACTTGATAGTAATAATTGGCTTAAGAAAGAATATATGGATAAAATACGTGAAAGTGTAGTAGAGGTTGATAAACTAAGAGATATTGATACTATTACTAATCATTTTACTGATTGCGAATATATAAGTAGAGCTTACATTAGTGATGTTGATACTAATACTGGTATTGTTACTATTAATTTAGATGCTAAAGAGGGACTATTTGATGAAGTATTAAAAGATATAATTAAGATAGATGTAACTAGTAAGGCTGACTTATTAAAACTATTCCAAGACTTTAATGAAGCGAAGGTTGAATATGATCAAATTAAGTCTGCTTTAAAGATGGTTAAATCTACAGGATATGGCGTGGCATCTCCAAGTCTATCTGATATGAAATTAGATCCACCGGAAGTAATTAAACAGGGTAGTAGATATGGTATTAAATTAAAAGCAGTGGCTCCATCTATATTCATGTTTAGAATAGATGTAGAGTCGACTTTTGAACCAATTATAGGATCTGAAGTACAAAGTAAAGAGTTGATTGATTACTTAATGCGTGATAACGATACTGATAGTGATAATCTATGGAAAAGTGAAATATTTGGTAGAAGCATAGATCAAATAGTAAAAGAAGGAATACAAGCAAAACTTTCTCTAACTCCAGAAAATGCTAGATTTAAAATTCAACAAGCATTAACTAAACTTGTTAATAAAGGATCTGGTAACTTATATACATTAGTAATATAAAATTGTGAGTATTAAATATTCATAATTTTTTTATGAAATTAACTGATTTAAGTGTTGGAGATATTGCTTATATAAAAAGTATTAACTGTGAGAATAGTTTGCATATTCATTTAATGGAATTAGGTTTAGTTAGGGATACTGTAATAAAAATAATTAATAAATCTAGTTATTTAATTACTATTAGTTTTAGAAATATTACTCTTTCTTTAACTAAAGATATAGGTGATAATATTGATTGCTTTAATAGGTAATCCTAATTCAGGTAAGACAACTATATTTAATAAACTAACTAAATCAAATAAAGTAGTAGGTAATTTTTCTGGTGTTACAGTTGATAAGAGTATTGGTAATTATAAAGGTTATAATATAATAGATTTACCTGGTATATATTCTTTAATTCCATATACTAAGGAAGAAGTAGTAACTGTAGATTATATTAATAATAATGATATATCATTAATTATTAATGTAATAGATGCTAATAATTTAAATCGTAGTTTATATTTAACTAGTAGGTTAATGGAACTTAGTATTCCTATGGTAATAATACTTACTAAGTATAAAGGTAATATTGATATTAAGTTACTAAAGAAATTACTTGGTATAAAGATTATCATATGTAATAAAGATATTTATAAGAATATAGATAGTATAATTGATAGTAATAATACTAATTATAATAGATTTAAAAAGATAGATGATATATATTTAGATATTAATTATAGATATAGTTATATTGATGAGATTACTAGTAAGGTAGTTAAAAATAATAATCATAAAGATATTATTATTCATAATAAGTACTTATCCATGTTTACTAGTATTTTATTATTTATATTAGTATACTTTGTATCAATAAATATAATAGGTAGTAAATGTATAAATATAGTAAGTAATATAATTAATACTGGTATTAATTATATAAGTAATTATTTAAACAGGATAGATATATCATATATTTTTAAAGATTTAATTATAAATGGAATACTTAAAGGAATAAGTAATATATTGTCATTTATACCAATAATAATAATAATTACATTTATTATCTCATTACTAGAAGATAGTGGCTATATAACTAGAATATCATTAATATTTGATAAATTATTAAGACTTATTAATTTATCTGGCAAGAGCTTTCAACCATTCTTAAGTGCGACTACATGTAGTGTATTAGGTATTATGTCTACACGTACTATTAAAGATAGAAAGGATAGATTAAAAACTATATTTCTAATACCTTTTATACCATGTAGTGCGAAGTTAACTATTATTATTTATATAACTACATTATTCTTTCATAATTCATTTTATATATTCTTATCTTTTTATTTAGTATCGATAATGGTAATTATTATAAGTAGTAAATTATTAAGTAAGAATAATCATTCATATATTATGGAAGTACCTAGTATGAAGATACCATCTATATCTATTGCTTTAAAGAATACTTATAATAAAGTAAAAGGATATCTATTTAGAATTATAACGGTAATATTATTTATATCTATTATTAATTGGGTACTTGTATCATTTGATGTCAGATTTAATTTAGGAGTAAGTTATGATAATAGTATCTTATACATGCTTGGTAGTAAGATTAGTAATATATTTAAATTATTTGGTATAAAAGAAAGCATATCTATACTTAGTGGTTTGATAGCTAAAGAAGAGGTAGTATCTACCTTAAATATATTAGGTAATAATTTAGATAGATTATCGGCATATTTATTCTGTATATTTAATATTATAACTATTCCATGTATTAATACTATAATGGCTATAAAAAGTGAGTGTGGGTATAAAAGAATGTTTCTATATACTACTCTTTATCTAGTAATATCTTATTTAGTTACTATACTAATATATATAATCATAAGAATAATAATTTAAGATTAGTCAATAATACTAATGGTGATTATATGGCTCGTGTTTCAGATAGATTATTAATTAGTATAATTATTATTTCACTACTTGGTATAGTGTTATCTACACTTGATAAGACTAGTGATAACATAGTACCAGTATTTAATGAATATGATAGTAATAAAACATATATAGTTAATGTAGAAGGAGAAGGTATTAATACTAAAAATATAAATTCACTTGATACCACTGAGATAATAGCTATATATCCTAATATTAGTAAAAGATATGAAGGTATTATAGAAAGTGGGTGGTATAACATAGATAAGACTATAAGTTTTAATAAAAATATCAATAATATAAACAGATATTATAAAAATATATTTGATAATAATAAATTAAATGAACAAACACTTGATATAGATATAAATGGATTAGGTATAAGTAAAATAAAAGTAGTTACTGATAATACTAATAAATATAATAAATATAAAATAGAGAAAGTGAATTTTTAATAATTCATTTTTTCTTTATTATTATATACATTTTATTGACAATTTTATTGTTAAATATATATTTTTAGTGTATAATTAGTTTAAGAATTGAGGTTTTAAGTATGGAAGAATTAATATTACCAGGAGAAACAGAAGAGATAGAGATACTTTATGAGATTAATAAAGAAGAAAAAGATATCTCAGATTACTATTTAGGTGAATAATATGTATGATATAAATAATGTTCTAGAAGTATTTAAAAAATATGTTAATTCTAAAACTGTATTAGAACCTCTTACTATTGCTGAAATAATAGATATTCTATGTACTTATAAAGTGGATAATAAGGGAATTGATAATACTTTACAAGTTGATAAAATAGTTAATTCAGTTATTACTAGCATAAAGAAGTATGATTCTTATTATACGAGTAGAAATAAAGAAGTTAATATTAAGTTCTTAAGTGCGATTAATGGTGGTTATCACTTAATTAATGTATATTTTAATGAAGATAGTATTCCTAGTAATATAGAAGGTATTAATATAATTATTCCTGTTAAAGGAGATAAACTAGTAAGTGTAATACCTTATATATATAAACATTTATTAAGTAATAGAATAAGTTTTTCATCAAGAATATCGATGTTTAATCGCTCTGATAATTTAATAGTAACGGTATATGGTAAGGATGATGCCTTAAGTTTAATCAATTATAGCAATGATAATTTTAAAAATGAATTAGGTGTTCTTAATCCTTTTATCGCAAAATTAGGTAGTATTGGTGTATCTAAAGAATTTAATGGATATAGTTATAATCGTGGTATTGCTGGACTGCTTAATGAATATATTGAAGAGTGTATACTAAAACAAAGAGTTAAAGCATATGATGCGATTGATTTTCAGAATTTCGTTAATAGTAAGTATGAGAATGCCGAAAACTATATAGATAAGAATATGTATTATATCACTAGTGTATCTTTATA
>CACZAH010000035.1 GCA_902779035.1 uncultured Erysipelotrichaceae bacterium
ATAAAGTCTTTTTTTTTTTTTTTTTAATTTATTATATTCTTGTTCTAATAACTCCTGTTTTCTTGTTTGTACTGCAAAGTATGTTTGAGCAAGAGCAATAACTTTTTTCCTTGAATCTCCATTTTGTGCGATTAAGTAACATGCATAGCGAGACAGTTTATAGTCTTCTACCTTCCTTGAAGTTTTGGAACCAATATCAACCATTTTTCCCACGTGGGAAAAATGGTCGCATATTCTATTACCACTATTTATGCAAGATTCTTGATCCTTAACAATAACATTCATAAACTTATCCCATCTTTTGTAACATAATATATAAATCAATTCCCTTGCATACCAATACTCATTCCCATTCTCATCTACATGTTTAATATCATCAAATATTTTTACATTTATAACTTCTAAATCATTCATCTAATCATCCTCCATTTTTATTTACTTATAACGAACAAGAACCTAGTTTGCACTAGATTCATATTCATTAATATTACTTAAATACTTATCAATATCATAACTAGATAATATATCTTCGTCATTACTATAAGTTTTAAGTGTATCTGCTAAGTCATGATACTCTGGTATAGCCTTTACAATATCATTTAATTTATCATAGTCATTAACAACAAACATGCTAAGCATCTTATCCATTTCTGAAGCAGTGTTAATATCATCATTTAGTTTGTCCAGGTAATATAAAGTATTTAATGTAAGTATTCTATATGAATCGTCATATACTTTATTTGTATTATCACTACGAAACATATATTGACCATAATCAATACCTGTCATATTTAGACATATTTGAATTGACCTTCTATAGTTTTCACATTCAGTTGGTCTATAGTAAGAAAAATCTATGTCACGAGTATGTGCATCAAGCAGATGAAAAAGTGAATTATCAGCATCAAAGTCTTTATAACTTGTAGTAACTTCAACATTGAAATTCTCATCATCACATAGACATTCAACATCAACAACACCAAAGCCGTCATCTTCATCCCTGCGAGTTGGTTCACGAAATCTTAAAAATCTAACTTCTTTAAATCCTTCACGAACTAAAATTGTCTGAATTAGTTTTTCAATACGATTAGGATGATCTTTATTACCAAAGTATTTTTCGAAACACTTGTCCATAATTAATGGAACTAAGTTTCCACCACTAATATTATTTTCTTGCATACTATCACCTCCTTCTATATATATTATTAGTTAAAACTTTCAAATTTCCTTTTTATTTTTAACACTTTTTTTTTTAAAGTTTATAAAAAGGCCAGAATTTAAAATTCTGACCATATTATCACCTCCCAAATTACAATTTTTTTATCTTCTTCTAATATCACCTCCTGGCATTTGCATATTTCCTTGTGGCATTCCACCACCTCCCATCATTTGATTAGTAATTGATGTGGTAGTATTACCATTTACAATCATCTCACCTCCAGTATATTTTGCCTCTCCATCATAATCGAATGGGGAATTAGCAGTTATATTTAACTTTCCTCCATTAATGTAAAGATTTCCATTTGAATCAAGTGCATCTGTATCACCAGATTTCATTACAATATTTATACTTCCTCCATTTATCTCAAGAATAACATCATAACTAGTAGACTTATTTGTAGCATTTATTCCGTCATCAGAAGCATTTATAGTAATATCACCTCCATTTATTTTGACATAAGTTGCTTCTAATCCTTCCGCACTAGTAATATTTAATAAGCCATCATTTATCTCTAACTTACCTTCTGCACGAATTCCATCATCTAATGTTTCAATTATATAAGTACCACCATCTATAATAATATTATTATCTGCTTTAATACCTTTAATAGACGCATCTGTATTACTACTGCTAGTTACAGAAGTTATATTAAACTTACCATCTGTAATTTCAATTGTATTACTACTACTTATACCATCACCATTAGTAGCTTTAATTATAAACTCTCCACCACTAATCTTAATATTACCCTTATCAGACTCAGTGTCATTAGTACTCTTAATTGCATCACCACTTGATGTTATATCAAAATTACCATCCATTATTAATACTAAATCTTTACCACGAATACCATCATCAGTAGCACTAATCTTATAATTACCATTTTTAATAATCAAATCATCTAAAGAAGCAATACCATCTTTATAATTTGCAGTAATATTAAGTGTACCACTACCTTCTATAATCAAATCATCACTACTATATATTACTGCATCTGTATCATCTGTATTATTAGTAGAATCACTTAAGTTATTATTGCCAACAAGTTCAATATATACACCTTTACTATTTACTACATTAATACTAGATTTAGTACTATCAATAGATACATTATCAAGTATTATCTTAATATAATCATCACAATCTATTTCTATAGAATAATTAGTCTTACCAGTAAAATGATATAGTGCTGCTTCAGTAATTTTATAATCACTAGTTAGTTCATTTAAATTGATACTAATCTCTTCATAATTACTAAAGTCATAATTATAATTGCTATTATCTTCTTTTACTGTATTAGTACTAGTAGTACTCTTTGTGTTTTTACTATCATTATTTTTATTCTTATTATTTAATAGTATTAATACTAAAACACCTATTATTAAAAATATCACTACACATACTATTATTATTCTCTTTTTCATAATATCTCACCTTCCTCTAACTTATGAATACTAATCTTTAAATTACCATTACGTACTCTTAAATCATCTATAAAATCTTTTTCTTTAATATTATCTTTTAAAGTAATATCATATTTAAGTTCATATAAACTACCTAAATTAGTTGTTTTAATTCTAATTAGTTCATAATTATCAATATATTTATTAAATATATCATCAAAGATAGTATCATAATCTAATGTTTCAGGTACCACTATATCTAATCGTTTATATTTATTATTGTTATCTCCATACTTTGCTATAGAAAGTATTAATATCATTAAAGATACAACTAGTGTAATTAGACCTGCAAATACTACATATCCTGCACCTATTGCAATACCTATAGTCATTGCAAAAAATACACTCATTATCTCTTTAGCATTACCTGGCATACTTCTAAATCTAACTAAACTAAATGCTCCCGCAATCGCTATACCTGTACCAAGGTTACCATTTACCATAATCATAATTACACTAACAAGTATTGGTAACACTGCTAGAGTAATTATAAAATTCTTACTATATCTTGATGTTTTCATATGAACAATTGATATAATCAATCCTAATATTACCGCACTAATTATACAAATACATGCACTATTTATATTTAAGGACCCACTTATTACACTTTCAAACATTTAAATCCCTCCTCATATATTTTACCTACCTTAGAATAAGAAGTAGGATAAATATCTAAATTATTTAGTATTTTATTTAACCATAGTGGTATACCACTAAATGTTTTAATCTCCATTATATAATCACTCATAAATATAATATTATCATCATTATTAAAGTCCATATTATCATTACTATATCTTATATTAGTATCAAATGTAATTCTAAATGTATCATCACCTTTAAGACTATAAGCAAGTCTATCATATAGTATTTTAATTTTAGGCTTTAACTTATATCTTTTAAAACAATAATCAATCTCATTCATGATTTGTTTATCACACTTAGGAATAATACCATAGTTAATATAATCTAGATAATCTTTATAACTTATTACCACTCTCCTTTTATTACTATTTTTAATATATTTCTTCTTTATCTCTAAAAATATACTAGTAGAATCATTAGTCTTATCATAACTACGCATTCTAATCTTTTCTTTATATATAGGTTTATCTAATGATCTATTAATTAATGTATAATCATCACTATCAAAATATATATTATATATCGTCTCTTTAAAATACTTATCTTTAACTAAATAATCTTTAATCTTATTAATTAATAGATTATAATCGCCCTTATTAAGTAAATACTTAATCTCAAATCTATCAATAATTGTATTCATACTTTTCCCTCCTGGATACATAATAAAATAGTTTTATTAAAAGAACATTAAAAACAAAAAAAATTACAAGTTTTTAATTTTACTTGTAATTTTATCTTCCAATTGATATTCTTTTCTTTACTAAATCATATTTTTCTTTTGCAATACTTCTAACTTTATCAATATTCTCATCTAGTATTTTATCAATAATATCACTATTAATTATTTCATTATATTTATTTTGTATCTTAGTTAACTCTTCCACTACAACGTCAGCTACACATTTCTTAAAGTTACCATAATTAGAATCCTTAAATAATTCTTCTACTTCTTTAATAGACATATTTTTTAAAGCAGCATAAATATTGATTAAATTAGATATACCAGGCTTATTATCTTTGTCATATTTAATTACCATCTCAGAATCAGTAGTAGCAGACATTATTTTCTTTCTAATATCTTTCTCACTATCAAGCAAGAATATTACTCCTTTTTTATTCTCAGCTGATTTACTCATCTTCTTATCTGGTGTTACTAAATCCATAATTTTAGTACCACTCTCACTAATTAAGCAATCAGGTACATTAA
This sequence comes from uncultured Erysipelotrichaceae bacterium, assembly GCA_902779035.1. Classification (GTDB taxonomy): domain Bacteria; phylum Bacillota_I; class Bacilli_A; order RF39; family UBA660; genus RUG12438. The sequence continues at coordinate 4,541 of CACZAH010000035.1, forward strand.
ATGTATCACCATACTTTTTATTAAATCTAATCGCAATATCACGAGCAATTTCTACATGTTGTTTTTGATCTATTCCAACTGGAATTAAATCTGCATCATAAAGAAGAATATCTGCAGCCATTAATACTGGATAAGTGAATAAACCAGCAGAAAAGTTATCACTTTTCTTACTCTTTTCTTTAAACTGATGCATACGTGATAATTCACCAAAATAAGTATGACACTCAAGTATCCATGATAGATTTGTATGATACTCATTTTCTGATTGAATAAATATTGTATTCTTCTTAGGATCAACCCCACATGCTAGATATAAAGCAATTAAATCACGAGTACTATCTTTAATATTATTATCATCATTTAATACAGTTAATGAGTGTAAGTCAGCAACAAATAAATATGAATCATAATCATCTTGATACTCTACCATTTGTTTAATAGCCCCAATATAATTACCGAGTGTAATGACACCAGTTGGTTGTAATCCTGTTAATAATCTTTTCATATCCACCTCTAACTTAATTTTTCTTTTATTGTTTTACTTACAAAACTCTTATCTGCTCTACCACAAATCTTTGGATTTAAATAAGCCATAATATTTTTCATATCCTTCATACTAGTTGGTTTAATCTCAGTAAATGCCTCATCAATTAATTTAATTACTTCTTCTTCACTTAACTGTTCAGGCATATAAGTACTTAACACTTCTATTTCTTTTTCAGTTTTTTCCACTAAATCTTTCCTATTTGCTTTTTCAAACTCTACTATTGATTCACGTCTAGTTTTAATTTGCTTAGAAATTAGATTAATAATCTCAGTATCATCTAACTCACCTTTTTTATTAATCTCCTCAAGTTGCATAGCTCCTTTAAGCATTCTTAATGTAGATAATCTTTCTTTATCCTTACTCTTCATCGCTTCTATAATATCTTTTAAAATTCTTTCTCTCATAATATCACCTTTCCTATTTATTATATATCTAAAAACGAACTAATATGAGCTGTTGAAAAATTCGTTTTTTCCATTATATCATTTAATATATCAACAGTATCATCAATCATAACTAATTTTCTATCTTCTATATTAGGGTACTTATCTTTTATTTTAAATAATACTTTAGTTTTATCTCTATTTTTATCTACAAAGTATACATTTTCATTTAATATATTATAATACTTATTTACAAAATCTCTTTTAAATTCTCCTTCATTATTTGAACCAACTGTAGTTACTACATATATTCTTTTCATATCTTTACTTGCTAAATACTTCTGCATTTTTTTAACAACTAAATTCTCATTATAAAAATTATATCCATTTTTATTTTCTTTATCCCAAGTTTCATCATCATAAATATAGTGATTATACTCTCCAAACTCTAGAAGTGATAAAACACCATCAACATCAAACACTAAGATACTCTCATTATCATTTAATATATCCTTTATTTTACTTCTTACTATACTCATGTTACTCACCTTCTTTTTTTTACCATTCAATTATATTTAAACCATCAAATCGTTCGCACCAACTTTTAACTTTTCTATCATACAAATCTTTAGAATTAGTCTTATGTTTTATTGGTCTAATAGTTTTACTAAATATATCACTTAATCCATAAGGAGCATAAACTTTAATTTTATTATTTTCTTTAGTTATTCCAATTGCATGTACCGTTGCAATCCACCTATCTATTGCATCCTCTGAATTTTTATATTGATTAATATCTTTGTTTTCATTTTCTTTTTTCCATAAATGCATTCTTGCTTCATTATGAACATCAAACTCATAATTTAAATCAATACTTTTAAAATGTTCAATTATTCTATTTTCTAAATCAAGTTCAACATCTTTGGATAAATTATTAGAATCATAATATATTATATCTATATCTTTAATTTCAGAGTTTAGTGGCTTATTATCATAGTAATTCCATATTGTTTGAAAAACAGATCCAGCTGCAATATAATAATTTGGTAAATTTAATTCATCTATATAATTTAAAATAATCATTAAATCACTATTTTGCTTTAATATCTCAATAAACTTTTCATTTTGTTCTTCAATAGTTTTATACCTCATCATAACTCCTTATAACTATAATTTTTAAATTCTTGTGTTTTCTCTAATTCACTAACAGATTTAGCCAAATTATCATAATAAATACCATCATGCTTATGATAAAATAATCTCTCATTTACTGAATGACTTTCTAATATTTGCTTTAACTTAGGTTGATTATCCAATATATAATACATTTGAGGTGGCATAAAGTTTGGTATTTCTTTTCTTATATCTTCAAGACTAATAGGTTCTTTAAATAAGGATAAAGATTTAATTGGAATAGCATTTATATCTTTACCTGAAATATATTTATCAACTCTCTTTAATGTTTCTGGATAATTTAAGTAATCATCTCTTGTAAGATCTAAACGAATAGGTTTACCTAATTCCATAATTCCAATAACCTGTCTTACTTTACCACTCAAATATAAATATGCCTTTGTTTTTTCATCACAAAACCTTTTTCTATACTCATATTTCTTTATACCATATAATAACGGTTTATAGTATTCTGGTCTAAAACTTAAAAATATCTCTTTCACTAATTATCTCCTAAATACTTTTTGTTTTGGTAATTCATTATTACAATTATTTAAATTTCTCTTTATACAAAGTCTTTTTTCTTCTTCTTCAATATATTTAAATATGTTATCTGTATCTGTAAAATTCTTTTCAACTATATCTTTTGTATTAGAAAAAACATAATCATATAAATCATTATAAAAATTATAAAGAGATAACGATTGATCATGAAGTGACATACCACATGCTTTATGATATTCCATAGTGTAAGATATGTCTAATTCCATTAAATCTTCAGCGATGTTACCTATTACTAATGCATCAACAAAGTCACTTATATTTTTTTCGTCATTCAAGAATCTTCTAATTAATTCTTTAGATTCTGGATAATTATCGTCAAAATTAAAAAATATTTTTATTCTTCTTTCTATTTTATGAATTTCATCTACGTGTTTACCTATTTTTTGTGACATATAATCAAATCTTCCACCAATATAATTTTCCAAATCATAAGAATCTATTTTAGGATTTTCTATCGTATTGCATAAATCAAACATTGCAACACCAATACATTCACCTGTATTCAATTTATGCTTATAATATGAATAGTGATTTAGCCATTTTACAGTTTTCCTAAAATCATCATAATTATCAAATTTGTATCTTTCTGCTATTTCTTGCTTTTTTAATCTTTCTCTTTCTAAGTAATCACTATCTTTATGTATATACTCTCCAAAATCTTTTAATTCCATTTGAATACCCTCCTATTTATTTTCAATCAAATCTACTTCTTTTATAAATCTATCAAAATCAGAAACATATATTTTATCTTGTATTTTTCTATATTTATCATATTCTTTATATGCGAGTGCTTGAGCAACTTTATGTGAAATCTTGCCTGCATCATGAAGAATTTCTTTGCCATTAAACTTCAAAAAAGCATTCAACTTTTCTACCCAATCTTGCATTGTCATTGCATTATGATTTTCTGCTTGCATCTCTGCATAATCTAAATACATTGTTACAATTCGATTTAAATCATGTAATTCCTTTTCTGTTAAATAATTCTTTGCAATATCAACATCATATTTATATATTGGTCCATCTGGAGAATTCTTCCAGATTGTTTGTCCGAAATGACACGGATTTATCATCGTTAATATCATATACATAATCAGTTCCTATTTTTAGGATAAACCTAACAAC
>CACZAH010000036.1 GCA_902779035.1 uncultured Erysipelotrichaceae bacterium
TAGAATGGTGTTAGAAGGTAAGGTGAGGCGAGATAGTTTAAGAGAAATGTATAAAAAGTGTGTTCATGGTATACACTAAAAATAGAATTCATGGAATTTTAAAGAAAGAAGGTAAAGTATATGAAACAAAGTAAAAGAAATGCATTTACTCTTATAGAGTTAATTGCAACCCTAGTAATTATGGCAATAATTGCTTTAATAGTAACTCCTCTAGTTATGAATATTATAAGGAGTGCTAGGACAGCTTCTGATAAAAGAAGTATTGATGCATACGGCAGAAGTATTGAATTAGCAATTGCAGGTTATTTAATGGATAATGGATCTTTCCCAACAAGTATAGAACAACTAACTATTGAATATTCAGGAGACGAAGTAGTGTGTACAACTACACAATTAAATAATGACTCATCTATATATTTAGCTGGATGTACAGTAGGAGGAAGAAATGTAGATGGATATACATATGGAAAAGGTGAAACAACACCATCTCCATCATATACTGCATATAGTGTAGGAGATGAAGTAACATATAATGGAGTAGATTACTATGTAATGGAAGATAGTAGTACAAGTGATACTACAGTAAAACTATTAAAGAAAACACCACTTACTGTAGCAGAAGTAAATACTTATGGAGCGGGAATTGTTAATAAATATATTTGGGAAAATGGTGAAAAAGTCCCTGAAGAAGCATATGAGTCTGATTCTTCAGGGATAAAAAATGGTTATGGAGGAATGGCTTATTATAATTCAGAAACTTGTGGAAATATTAATTCCAATGAAACTGTTTTAACAGGGTGTAATACATCATATGCTTCCTCAGATATAAAGAAAGTTGTAGATGCATGGTCAGCTGAAAAAACAAACGAAAATGATATACAGGAAGCTAGATTAATAACATTAAATGAGTTAATCAGTTTAGGATATTCTCTTGTTGAAGAAGGCTGGACAAGATATGAAAAATCACAAGATACACCAGAATGGTTATATGGTAATTATTCTTATTGGACTATGTCATCTGGTGAGGAATATCGTGAGATTGCAGTTATGGCAGTTTCTTATAGTTCAAGAGTTAATGCTCAGGATATGTTTAGATATGGTAATTGGAATTATGTAGTTCGTCCTGTTATAGAATTAAATAAATCTGCATTAAACTAAAATGACATTTATTGGTCATTTTCTTTTACTGTGGGGATTAATGTATCTAGTGTATCATTATATCCAGGTTCTGTTCCTTTGATGTAGTAAAACATTGTTGCCTTGTTATCTGTAGAAGGAATACCAGTAATTGGATCTACTAATACTCCAACTACATTATCTGGTATATCATACCATTTTGCTTTATTAGTTTTATGATATTCTTCTATAGTATCTGCCCAGATTTGTCTAAGTGGTTTACCATCACTAACCTCACTTGTTTTACTTTTATCATATCCACTCCAAAGTGATAATACTATATCGCTATTATAGCCAAATATTAGGTGATCATTATCAGTAGTACCTGTTTTAATTGCGTACTTGCTGGATAGTTTACTTGTTATGTCGTAGCACGTAGGATAGTTATAATCGATAAAATTATAATTGTATGTACTAGTTAATAATTCGTTTAATATATACACTATACTTGAATTAAGAATTTTTTCTTTTGTTTCTTTATATTCATATAAGGTATTACCATTCATATCTTCTACTTTTTTAATTAGATGACCTTTTGTTTTATAACCAAGGTTTGCAAGTGATGCATAAGCATTAGTCATAGAAAGCAGGCTAATTTCACCACTACCTAAGGCAAGTGATGGATTTGCTTTTAACTTTTCTTCAATACCTACACGAGATAACATATCTTTAAGTGTTTCTTCACCTAGAAATAAATGTGTTTTAACGGCATATATATTATCTGAATAAGCTAGAGCTGTTGCCATATCAATTTCTTTATTAGCGTATTTATCATTATAATTCTTAGGTGCATATGTCTTATTATTATCAAATAAGAATGTAGTTTTTTCACTAGTAAATGTAGTAGATGCTGTAAATCCATTTTCTAATGCTGCATAATATAGAAATGGTTTTATAGTAGAACCCACTTGTCTTTTAGCGCTAATTGCTCGATTAAACTGAGATTTACTATAATCTTTACCACCTATTAAAGCAATAATACCACCATTTTTAGGATCCATCATAATACTAGATACTTCTATATCATCATTAGTAATATACTTGTTAATATTATTTTCTAATGTTTCTTGCGCATCTATATCAAGATAAGTATATATTTTTAAACCTCCAGTATCTAACATGTTCTTAGGTATTTCTTTAATATCATTTAACTCTTCCATAACCGCACTTTGATAATACTCTAATGTTTTAGAACTATTAGATTCAAAATGGCCATAGTATGTTAATTTAGTATTATATGCATTATCTGCATCAGACTCAGTAATATATTTATTCTTTACCATAGCACTTAATACTACTTTTTGTCTAGCCTTAGCCTTAGTTTCATTAATTAAAGGCGAATAGTTACTAGGTGAGTTAGGAATACCAGCAAGCATTGATGCTTCCGCAATACTTAAGTCTTTAGAATTCTTATTAAAATAATAGTGTGATGCATTTTCAATACCATAAATATTACCATAATTAATTGTATTTAAGTATCCTTCTAAAATCTCATCTTTCGAATAATTAGTCTCTAGTTTAAAAGTAAACCATGCTTCTTTTAGTTTTCTCTTCCATGTCTTATTAAAATCTAAAAATAAGTTCTTGGCATATTGCTGGGTAATAGTAGATGCACCTTCTACTATTTTCTTGTTTGTTATATTAGTATACATAGATTTCATTATTCTAAAGTAATCAAATCCATGATGCTTATAGAAGTTCTTATCTTCAATAGATAGAGTTGCATTAATTAAATTATCAGATATACTATCTAGTTTTACCCACTCATCAGACATACTATTTACTAACTTTTTATTTTTATCATATATATAATAACTATTGTTAATTTTAATATCGATCGGATTTTTCTTTACATATAAATATAATATTAAATAAATAATTGTAAATAATAATATTAAGATAGTAAGAATTATAAGTATTTTTTTAAGTATTTTCATCTAATCACCTATACCTAAATATAGTATTTCAAAAAAATATAAAAATATAAGTGCAAAATAGGTAAAAGTGTGCTATAATGTTCGGGAGTGGTGCGCATGAAGTTACATATTAAAATAATTGGTGATGATGATATAGATATTATTGTTGATGGTAAAAAGAAAAATAATGAATATAAGTATATTGAGAATAATATTAAAGTATCTGTTAAATATAATAATAATAAATTATATATAGATAGAAAGTGTAATGATTATACTATTAATTTAGTATTTGAAAATAACAAGGATACTAACTCAACTTATACAGTATTTGGTGGAAGTAAGAATTTTACACTTAATACTCATACTAATAAGTTAAATGTAAGTAATGATAAAATAGAATTAGAATATATTTTAGAAGGTAATAAATTTAAATATTTATTAGAGGTGGTATATGAAGGAGAAACTAAAGAAAGTAATTAATGATGCATTAATTAAATTAGATGTTAGTGATGTAGATATAATTATTGAAGTACCAAAAGATAGTAATAATGGGGATTTTTCATCTAATATTGCTATGCAACTGGCACGTGTATTAAAGAAAAATCCAGTAAGTATTGCAGGTATGATTAAAGATAATATTAATAGTGATGATATAACTAAGATTGATATTGCTGGCCCTGGTTTTTTAAACTTCTTTGTTAAGAAAGACTATTTATTTGATAATATTAATAAAGTATTAGAATTAGGTGATAATTATGGTAGTTCTAATATAGGTGAGGGTAAAAAGATTAATCTTGAGTATGTTAGTGCAAACCCTACAGGGTTTTTACACATAGGCCATGCTAGAGGAGCTGCATATGGTGATTCTTTAGCTAATATCATGCGTTTTGCTGGATTTGATGTAACTCGTGAGTATTATATTAATGATGCTGGTAATCAAATTAATAATCTAGAAAAATCTATCATAGTTAGATATCATAATCTATGTGGGTTAGATGATGAATTAGGAGAAAATAGTTATCATGGCACAGATATAATTGAAGTAGCTCGTGATATATATAATGAGTATGGTGGTAGTGCACCAGAAGATATTTTTAGAAAAAAAGGAGTAGACTTTCTACTTAGAAAGATTAAATCTGATTTAAAAGACTTTAGAGTAGACTTTGATATATGGAGTAGTGAGACTGATTTATATAAAAATGGTGAAGTAGATTATGTACTTAATAAGCTAAAAGAGACTGGTAATACATATGAAGCTGACAATGCATTATTTTTAAAAACAACACTTTATGGTGATGAGAAAGATAGAGTACTTGTTAAAAGTGATAATAATAATACTTATCTACTACCTGATATTAGTTATCATTTAAATAAGTATAAAAGAGGATATGATAAATTAATAGATGTATTTGGAGCAGATCACCATGGATATATCAATAGATTAAAAGCAGCTTTAACTATGTTAGGTGAGGATGCGGATAAGTTAGAAATTAAAATATTACAGATGGTAAGATTACTTAAAGGTGGGGAAGAGATAAAACTTAGTAAAAGAACTGGTAAAACTTTAACGCTTGCTGATTTACTTAGTGAAGTAGGGGTAGATGCTGCAAGATATTTCTTCTCATCTCGTAGTTTAGATACTCAACTTGATTTTGATATGGATCTTGCTACTAGTAAAACTAACGAAAATCCTGTATATTATGTAAGTTATGCGCATGCTAGAATATGTTCAATATTAAATGAATATAATAAAGAAACAACTAATACCGATTATAAAACATTAGATAGTGTTTATGCTTATAATCTTGCAACTAAAATATATGAGTTTAGTGAGGTAGTAAGTGTTAGCGCATTAAAAGAACAACCTCACATCGTAACTAATTATGTTTATGAACTTGCGCAATGTTTTCACACGTTTTATGCACATGAAAAAGTATTAACTGATGATACTAATTATACATTAGATAGAATAAATTTAATTAAAGCTTGTAAAATTACTATTAAGAATGCTTTAAGTCTAATAGGTGTTAATGCACCTGATAAAATGTAGGAGGAAATATGAAATTAAATAAAATGCCAAAAGAAGAGTTAGAAACTCTTGCTTATAGTGATTTAACTGAAATGATTTTAAAAGAAAAAAAGAAACCAATAAATACGCCAACTTTATTTAAAGAAATATGTAAGTTATTAGAACTTACTGATGATGATTATGCTAATCAAATTGGGGACTATTATACATCTTTAACTACGGATAAAAGATTTATTTTACTTGATAATGCATGTTGGGATTTAAGAGATAAACATAAAGTAGAAATTATTCTTGATGATGAAGATATGGAAGATGAAGAGTATGATGAAGATTCTTTAGAAGATGATGAAGATGAGGTAGTTGAAACAGTAGAATCTGAAGATATTGATGCAATGGATGATGAAGAAGGCATTGATACTGACGATGATGATCTAGATGATTTAACTATAATTGATGATGAGGATATTGATGAAGAATAATATCCTTTTTGTTTTGTAAATTAATTGTAAAACTTTCAGTATACTGAAAAATCTTGTTGACAAGTAAAAAATCTTTCAGTATAATTATAGTGAAAGGGATGATAATATGATTACAAGAGAACATTATATAAAAAAAATTAGGGAGTTTTATGATTCTGATTTAATTAAAATAATTACTGGTATTAGAAGATGTGGAAAATCAGTTATATTAAATCAAGTAATTGCTGAAATTAAAAAGAAGAGTAAGAATGTAATATATCTTAATTTTGAGGATAAGAAAACTATTAGTAATATAAATAATGCAGATAAATTAATAGATTACGTAGAGAGTAATAAAAAAGCTGGCAAGTGTTATGTATTTTTTGATGAAGTGCAGGAAGTTAGTAATTGGTATGAAGCATGCAAAACACTTAGATTAAGAGATATATCAGTGTTTATTACTGGCTCTAATTCTAAATTATTATCTAAAGAGTTTACTAAAGAATTAAGTGGAAGATATGTATCTTTTAGAATTAGACCGTTTGTTTATAAAGAAATAACTGAGTATTGTAAAGAACTCAATCGTGATTTTAGCATAATTGATTATCTAATTTGGGGCGGTTTTCCTAAAAGATTTGAGTTTAATACTGATGAAGCTAGAAATACTTATTTAAGTGATTTAGAAGATACTATAATTATTAATGATTTAATAAATAGATATAATATTAGAAAAGGGGAATTATTTAAAAGCATTGTTAATTTTATATTAAGATCTAATAGTAGAATTATTTCATCTAAATCTATAACTGATTATGTAAATAATAATTATGAAGCTTGTTCTATTAATACAATTATTAAGTATTTAAGTTATTTAGAAGAAGCATATATAATAGAAAAGATTAAACCATATTCTACTAAAACAAAATCTGAATTAAAGTATTATTATAAAATGTATAATGCCGATGTTGCGTTTAATTCTATAAGATGTATGGATAATCGTTTTGATTTAACACATAACTTAGAAAATATTGTATATAATGAATTAATTTATAGAGGATATAATTTGAATGTATATTATATAAACAATACTGAAATAGATTTTATTGCTAATAAAGATGGAAAAAAATATTATATACAAGTTGCATATAGCGTAGAAGATGATAAAGCATACAATAGAGAATTTAGACCATTTTCTAAACTAGATAATATGGATAAAAAGATATTAATTACTAATGATGAAATAGATTATTCTACTTCAACAGTTACACATATTAAACTAAAAGATTTCTTAAATATAGATTCGTTAGATGAAATATAGACTATTATTGTACGTTTGCAAAAAATGTTAAAATTACACAGTTTTGCAAATAGACTTGCAAAACTTTTGGAAAATATATTTTCATGATATCTCATATTTGATGATAAAAATTCATAATAAATAAGGAAGTCAAACTAAATTTAAAAAAATATCAAAATAGGGTTGACTTTTTTTTTTTTTTTTAGTAAACTAATATTAGAAGGTAAGGTGATGCAAGATAGGACTAATAAATGTATAAAAAGTGTAATCATGGTATACACTAAAAATAGAATCCATGTTATAATTGAATTACACTAGCGACTAGTGCATGTAACATTTTGCCAAAGAAAAAAAGAAAGGAATGATAAATATGGCAAACAATAAGAAAAAAGCATTCACATTAATCGAGCTTATAGCAGTTTTGGTAATCATGGCAATAATTGCTTTGATAGCTACTCCTCTAGTTATGAACATAATTAGAAAAGCGCGTATGTCTGCAGATAAGAGAAGTATTGATGCATATGGAAGATCTATTGAACTAGCAATCGCAGGATACCTACTTGATACAGGAAGTTTTCCAACAAGTGTAGAACAACTAACTATTGAATACTCTGGTAATGAAGTAGTATGTACTACAACACAATTAAACAGTGATTCATCAGTATATCTTGATGGTTGTACAGTAGACGGTAGAAGTGTAGAATATCATTATGGAGAGAATAAAAGTTCTACACCAGTAACTCCATCATACACAGCATACCAATTAGGAGACCATGTATCATATAATAGAGTTGTTCGGAAACTCAAAAATCGTTGAAAATTGTATAGAAACATGTTAAAATGAATATGGTCAGATATGAAAGGAAGAATTAGAAAGTAGCC
>CACZAH010000037.1 GCA_902779035.1 uncultured Erysipelotrichaceae bacterium
CTAGAATTCATACTTAATTTATATTCAGCAATATAATAATATCACATTATTTATATAATTTCTATATCTCCATCAGCACTTTGTTTAAAAAGAGACAAATCTTTTATAAAGTTTTCTTCTTCTTCCTTATAAAAATTAACAGTTACAGGTTCTATTTCATTTTGATTACTTACTTCATTTAATATTTCATCATATTTTTTATTTAGTGCCTCTAAATACTTATCATCAAATTTTGTTCTTGGGTCATTTTCATCTTTTAATATTTTATTTCTATCACTATTAGTCTGAGATAATAGTTTTATTAGTTCTTCAAATGCTTTATGTTTTGTTTTATCTATCATTTTTTTTATTCTTCTAATGACATGAATTAAACACTCTACATTATCAAATTTATATTTTTGATTATAATTATGTATTATATGATCATGCATAACTATAGTTGTTGAAGTCGTATTTAATAAAATACCATCTTCATCTAAACCTGTTTCATTTTTATTTTCATGGCCATATAATAATACTACGTTATCTGTACAATAAACTCTTAAAATAGCATCTTTAGTTTTTACTTTAATAACACCATCATCCCAACCATATACCGGAGAAGTTTTTATATGATTCTCTAACTCAATTATAAAACTATCTAATCTATTTGCAGCACGTGGTTGTAGTTTAGTAACATATCCCTCCGTCATATTAATTTGATTATCTGTTATCCCACTAACTAGTTTAACTGTTTTATTAAATGGTGTATATATTTCATTTGTTAAACATACAGCTAAGGATTGTAAATTTTTTCCATATTGAATATCTTCCTTTAAATCATTTGGAATATTTTCATGAAAGATATTACCACAATCTAAGCATTGACAATTAACAAATTTATTATTCCTTTTTATTAATACAACATCATAATCTAATTCTTGTTTATCAACACTAGTATTTAGTTTCTCAATATTTTTACTATGACACTTAGGACATTCATTAGGCACTATTTCTTTTTCTTCAGTTATATCTTCTTTGTCAAATGGTATTAATTTATGTTTTTTATGATTCTTTTGACCTCCTATTTTTTTATCAGTTTTTTCTCTTGTGTTTGGTATATATTTTTTCTTTCCTATTGGTGTTTTAGATGTTGGTGTTCCTGAGTTAGTTGAATCGTTATCTAATAAAGATTGTTTCTTAGATAGTTCTACTTTCAAAGCTAATATTTGTTTATCTTTTTCTTCAATAATTCTATCTTTTTCTTCGATAATTTTATCTTTTTCTTTCAAATCTTTTTTTATATTTCTTAGTCCTTAATTCCACTTCATTGTTTACCATTTGTTCTTGCTTTTTATATAAATTTGATATTTGTAAATTTTTCATGCTAATTTCGCTTTGTAGTTTTTTCTTCTCAGCAAACAACTTTTTATAGTTAAATACTCTTTTTATTTCTTCAGCAGAAATTTCCTTACTCATAACTAAACACCACCAACAACTTAAATATTCTTTTCACCAATTACTTTTATTTTTATATCACAATCATAATACTTAAAAAAATTATCATTAGGTATTAACTTACCAGTTTCTTCATCATATCTACCAATAGATACTGTTTTACCGGTAGGTTGACCTTTATCATTACGATAACTTTTTAAAATGTAATATACATACTTAATCTTATTCTGACCAGATTGAGCAACAAAGACTTTATTCTTTGGTATATCAACCTTAATAATATTAAGCATAGAATCACTACCTTCCTATGTATATAATTATACCGCAATATACGTAGAAAATCAATAAAAAAAAGCAAGAATTTATGATTTTTCTCACTTTTTTATCAAATTGGCTGTAAATAGTAACTTAAAAAGGTGACTTATGCCACCATTAAATATTATTTTTGTTTTTCTTAGTTAATTTTATAATTAGTCCAGCAATTCCCCCTGCAACAGCGCCTACTATCGCACCAATCAATGCAGAGTTAAGTGTATTATTATTTTTTTTATTGCTATTTCTAGTTGATATCAATGAATTACCAGTAGTATCATTATTAGTACTTACATTATTACTATTACTTTTAATATTATAATCAGTTGAAGATACAATACTTTCTATCTCGCTAATCTCACTACTTAAAAAAGCAGAACCACCCTTTTGTACTTTAAATTGATATAAAGTATTATTAATAATAGTTATATAATCTATTACATATACATTTAAATTACTATCTAAATAAGACATCTTTAAGTATTTAACACCACCAACTTTAAAAATATCTTCTTCTGCATTATATGCTTTATACTGATTTCTAAGTTCTGTAGTCTCTTTATAAACATCACTATCAGATAAATCATTCATATTATATACATCACTAGTTTCATCTTTTACAATTAAAAATATCTCACAACTAAAATCCTTAGTAAAAGCATCCATATAATAACTTTGACTTACCCACTTATTATAAGTATTAGTAATATCAGCTTCACTATAATTATAATTAGCTAGTACATCTCTATAATTATCACGAGTAACATATACCCAATCATCATTAAAAGTAATAGAATTAATATCAGTATCAGTTATACCAATATCTACTGCCTTAATCATAAAAGGCATAAACAAAAATAATAATACAAAAATAAACTTCTTCATACACACTCTCCTATCCATATTCATGATATCATAAATGTTTAAAAATTTGAATACTAAAAAATTACAGTAATAATTATACTAATCTTCACCTTAGTTACCAAAGAATATAATTACCTGTAATTAATTTTCCTTGTATAGCTACAAGAGGAATAATACTTGTTTCCTTAATCTTTTCATCATTAACCTTAGTTTAATAATACTTAGTTTTTAAGGAATCTGGGCGTACGACGTTATTATAGTTATTCCAGATTTTATTCGCATTAACATTGCCATTATTATTAATATTCCAGACACGACTAGCCTTGCAGTATTATCCCTAACAGCATTATACTATTTGCTTATCAATTATTCAATTACTAATAATAATATTACCATAATCATCTATTGCTACATAATTACCAATATCATATTTATCTTTAAAATATCTATTTAAAGTATTATCAATTAGACTATCTGTATTGCCATACCTTAGATGTCCTAAATAACTATATTTAACTTGATTTACTATATCTAAAGTAACCATTCCTTCTGAATATAATTTATATAAATTCTTCATTTTTCTTTTAAATCTTCTTTTGGTTTGATTCTTAACTCTAACACTCAACTTTCCATTTCTTCTTACAAATCTAAAACCTAAAAAATCAAATCCATCATCTATACTATATATTCTAGTCTTACTATTTAACTCTAATTCATAAGCATTCATAAGCCTTTTTATTTCACTTAAACAATACTTTAAATATTCTTTATCATTAGACACTAATATACCATCATCCATATACCTAATATAAATGCCAGGCTTTAATACTCTCTTTATATAATTATCTATTTTATACAAGAATACAATTGCAAATATTTGTGAACTGACACACCCTAATGATAATGAATAACCTCTCTTACATAGTGGTATATCAATAATTTCTTTAATTAATTTATCCTTATCTTTATTATTACTTAATTTAATCTTACTAATCTCTTTTTTCTTTATTTCTTTTATTTTCTCATTAATATAACTATCATCAGTAGAATCAATAATAGTATCTATTATACTAATTGCATCTTTATCCTTAATATTATCTCTTATAATATTTTTTAATAATTCATGACTAATATTAAAGAAATATTTCTTTATATCATATTTTAGTATATACAAATCTTCATTTATATGTATATTTAAATAAGTCTTTAACTTATTAATACCATAATGAGTCCCTTTACCTACACGTGTTGCGATATTATTATCTATTAATAATCTATCAAATACACTTTCTAATATATACTTACTAACTAAGTGATTAATAATCTTATCAGTAATAGACTGAGACATAATAAGTCTTACTTTAGGTTCTTTAATTAAGAATATATTATACTTACTAGGCTTATATAACTTATTATCTAATATATACTTTATTCTAGCTATATTAGATGCATAGTATTCATCAAATCTTTCAATAGCTACTTTATTCTTAGTATTTAACCTAACATGTTTATCATATATATACTTTATATTTTTAATATCAGTTATTCTATGATATAGATTGCCTATTTTTCTCATTTATAATCCAACTATTTACCATTTTATTAATCTCAAGTAAATAAGAACCAATATTATTAAACTTTTTATAACTAATTAACTTATTATCAACACTTAACTTAGTATAAAACTCTATCATCTTTATTTCTACTACAATCTTCTTCATAATAGAAATATCTTTACTAATACTTGCTTCATAAGATAATCTAAGCAAAGAATAAAATGAATTAATAATATTATTTTTAAGAATAATAAACTCATGAGGATAATTATCGATAAACTTAAACACATATTCAATAGTCTTTTTAATCTTAATAGATATTATAAACTTATCTTGCATATTAAACCTTCTATATTAGTTAATAGATTATTAATATTAGAATTGAATATATTATCATTTAAACACTTAGTAATATTATCAATTCTATTAATAATAGTTATATAATTATAATCAGTTATATAATCATTATAATGATTATGACTAAACCTATTTACATTAATACCTTCTTTATCATAGATAATATAATTAATCTCATACTTAGTTAAGATAGATGTTACTTTAACTAAACTAGCTACAGGAAAACCACATCTAATATACTTATTCCATCTTTTAATCTTATAACCCAATAACTTATTAATAATAATACAATCATCGCATAAACATTCATAAAATCCACCTGATTTAATCAACATAATTGACTTAGGATATCTTTCTTTTAAATTTTTATATACTTCAAACATAATAAACTCCCTTCCAAACAAAAATAGAAACATAGTTCCTATTTTTAAACTAGTAATACTAGTAATCGCTTTAATTAGTTATAATTATCATAGCCTTTTCAAGGCATGATAAGTTTGGCTTTTCCCCTGCTTTACTTCGTAAACCAGGGTCTTTCCTTTAGTTCTTACATCTTTTATAGTTTTCTCTAATTTCTAATTTTATCCTCTAATTTAGTTCTAATTAGAGTGCAGACTTAGAGAATGTCACAACTGGGCGTACGACGCCACGATAGATAAACCAGATCCTAAACGCATGAACATAGCCAAAATTATCAATACCCCAGACACGACTAGCCTCATCTTGATATGGACTCATTGTCCAATAAAAATAACTACTATTATATACCCAACTTGGTGTATTTTCATTATTCAAGTTTATGCTCGTAACATCTTTAGCAGCAGGTTCATACCCTAAAGAAGTTGTTAATTCTTCATATGTTAAAAGTCTTACTTTATAACCTAGCTTGTCGCCTACTAAATCAGACTGAGTTAATTTATCATTAGCCCATGCATCTACAGCAAATTTAATATCAGAGTCATCATAATCACTTGTACATCCAGTCTCAGTACCTGATTTACACGTATCACTACTATAGTAAGTCATTCCACCATAACCATTAGAATTATATGCAACACCTTGTGATGAAGTTGTATATCTATTAATATGTCCTGCACCATAAGTTGTTACTTCATCTACTGTAAGTGGAGTTTCTTTAAGTGCAGTTACTGATGATTCTTTTGCACCACTTGCACTTACTACATAGAATTTCATTCCTTTGTATGTAATTTCATCTCCTACATTGTATACTTTATATGATGGAGACTTATAAGTTCTATATACATATCCTTCTACAGTTCTATTTTTTACTGTACATCCAGCAAGATATACTGATGAATCAGGATTAATTTGTGTAGTTTCACATGATACTGTATCTCCTGAATATTCAATTGTTAACTGTGATACTTCTGTTGGAAATTTACCTGTATCAAGTAAATATCCGGCAATTGCAAGTTCTATAGATCTTCCATACGCATCAACGCTTCTCTTATCAGCTGCAATTCTAGCCTTTCTAATAATGTTCATAACTAACGGAGTAACTATTAAAGCGATTATTGCCATAATTACTAATACAGCAATTAGTTCTATTAGAGTGAAGCCTCTAACTTTCTTATTTTTTACCATAAATATCATCTCCTATTCTCTTACTTATAGCCTGGTAATTAACTATAAGTTTGTATGGCTTCTACCATAATTTAATTATAACACATCTAGTGGTAAAAGTATACCACCAATGTTCTACAATTTATTCAATCTATCTTGCATCACCTTACCTTCTGATACCATTCTACTAAAAAAAAAAAAAAAAAGAATCCATTAGTTCTTGTTTATATTTCTTACTATTAATTTGTTCTAATGCTTTTAAAGCTACCTCGTCCTTATCATAGTCAGTTACCTTTAATTCGATTATCATACCCACACTATTATCTACTTTCTTTATCATTAAATCAAATCTACCTAGTCCTGATTCTCTATTTGACCTTACTATAAAGTTTTTGTTATTTAAAAACATAGAGAATAATCCAAGTAAATATCCATGATAGAATGATTCAGAAGAATCCATATATGATATATTAGGTAATATTCTATTTAATGTTAATTGAATTAATTCTTTATCGTTATTTAGTATTCCTGTACAAAATTGTCTTATTAAAGAAGTTTCAATTCGATAATCATCATTCAATATTTCTAATATTATATTGTTAAATAATTCTCTAGTCTCTCCATTTGGAAGTTTAACAGTCATATATTTTTTTCCAAATTCATCTTCATAATTTTTATCTATTGTAAGATATCCTGATATAAATAATAGATTAAGAATATTATTAATTGATTTTAAGTCATTATAATCTAAGTATGTTACTTTTTCATTGTAAATAAAATCAATTGATTCACCTAATAATAATTTTTCAAATACTACTTTAATATCTTCACTACAATCTTTAATACACTTTAAAACCAAACTATTACCAGATGTATTTACCCAATAAGGTTTTAACTCTTTATATTTTGCATATTTAATTATACTCCAAGGATTATATATTTCAGTTCCATTAAAGTTATAACCATCATACATATTCTTAACATCATCATTTAATTCTAAGTCATAATAATTTAATAATTCCTTTGTTTCTTCATTTGTGAAGCCAAATGTTTCATTATAAAGTCTATCAACAATTCCATACACTTCAACATTATTTAAATCACTAAATAATGACTCTTTACTTACTCTAAGAACTCCTGTCATTATGGCAAATTCAACATATTCATTTCCTTTTAAGGAAGAAGAGAATGATACTATATCATCATAGAAACCCTCTAAATATCCTTGTTGAATAGGTACATCATATTCATCTATTAATATAATTGTTTTCTTATTATAATACTTATATAGCATTTTACTTAAAATAGAAATAGCTTTTTGATATCTATCCTTATTTGCGTTTTCATATAAAAAACTATTATATAATTCTTTTTCGTCATCATTTAATATTTCTAATAAATATCTTTTATCGGAATATAACTCTCTAATCATTCCCTTATAAGATTCATACATTTCTTCATAATTGTCTTGTTTTAAATTCTTAAAATCAAGTTTAATAACCGGATTAGACGATAAGCGATTATAATATTCACTCTTACTTATCTTTAATCCATCAAATAAATGTTTATTAATATCTTTATATTCTATATTAAAGAAACTATCTATCATTGATATAAATAAGCTTTTTCCAAATCTTCTAGGTCTTGAAAATAATGATACATATAAATCTGTAGAAAGTATCTCTTCGATTATATCGGTCTTATCTACATAATACAAGTCTCTTTCGATAACATCCTTAAAATTATCTCGTCCTATTGGCAAGTTTTTTAGCATAAAATCAGCTCCTTTATGTCTATATTATACCAAATGTTTTACTTAAATACTATAATATCTTTGTACTTTTACATGCAAAAAAGTAAGCAACACTTACTTTTGAAATTGTGAATTATATAGTTCAGCATAGAAACCTTTTTTATTCATTAACTCATCATGATTACCCTGTTCTATAATGTTACCATCTTTTAAAACTAATATTAAATCAGCATTCTTTATTGTAGATAATCTGTGAGCTATTATAAATGAAGTTCTACCAGCCATTAATTTATCCATTGCCTTCTGTACTAGTTCTTCTGTTCTAGTATCTACACTAGATGTTGCTTCATCTAGAATTAAGAATGGAGAATTTTTTATCATACCGCGAGCTATTGTTAATAACTGTTTTTCTCCTGCTGATAGAGAATCATTATCAGTAATTACTGTATTATAACCTTCTGGTAATGTTTTAATATAGTGATCTAACCCAACTATCTTACATGCTTCTTTTACATCTTCTAAGGCTATATTAGGTTTATTATATACGATATTTTCTTTTATAGTACCTTCAAATAACCAAGTATCTTGAAGTACCATTATAAACAAATCATGAATATTCTCTCTAGTTAATTCTTTTGTAGATATACCATCTATTTTAATATCTCCATCTTTAATATCATAAAACTTCATTAATAAATTAACCATAGTAGTTTTACCGGCACCAGTAGGACCTACTAAAGCAATCTTACTACCTGCTTTAATATCCGCACTAAAATCATTAATAATTATCTTATCATCATATCCAAACTTAACATGATTAAATTTAATATCACCTTTAACTTTAGATATATCTAATGTTTTTTGTAACCTAGACTCATCAGTCATTTCTTCTTCATCTAAGAACTCAAATACACGTTCTGCAGCAGCTGCACATGTTTGTAAGTTTGTCATTGCTTGAGCTATTTGTGATAAAGGTTGAGAGAATAATCTTACATAAATCATAAATGCTACTATTACACCAAATGTAATAGTACCATTCATAGTAAGAAGTGATCCTACTACACATACTGAAACATAACCAAAGTTACCAATAAATAACATCATTGGTTGCATTAAACCAGATAAGAATTGACTTTTTCTAGCAGAAACAAACAATTTATCATTTATCTCATCGAACTTTTTATTTGACTCTTCAATACCATTATATACTCTAACTACATTATGTCCTGAATATATCTCTTCTATATGTCCTTCTATATCACCCAATGACTCTTGTTGCATCTTAAAGTATTTCTGTGATTTAGATAGTACTATTGTCATAAATAAGAATCCAAATACTGTTGAAAGGATTGCTGTAATAGCAAGTATCCAGTTAGTTATAAACATCATAAGTATACAACCTAGAAATAAAGTTAAAGCTGATACTAGTGTTGCGACACTCTGATTCATAGTCATAGCTATACTATCTACATCATTTGTAACACGTGATAATATATCTCCATAAGCATGATTATCAAAATATTTTAAAGGTAATCTATTTATTTTAGCTGATATCTCTCGTCTTAAATTTCTTGAAAATTTATTAGATACTGTTGCCATAATAAAACTTTGTATAAAGTTAAATATCGCACTTAAGGCAAATATAATACCTAAGAATATGGCAATCGATTTTATTCTATCCATATCAATAGTTCCCATCAAACCTTTAACTATAGTATCAGTCATATCACTTATTCTATTAGGACCAATAATAGTTAAGATAGATGAAAATAAAGCAAGAAGGATTGCAACAAGCATACTTGTTTTAAAATCTTGTAACTTATTAAATAATTTTTTTATTGACTCACTAAAGTTCTTAGGCTTTTCAGCTATTCTTGCGTGAGGTCCTCCCTTTGGAGTATTTCTATTTTTATTATCCATTATAATTCCTCCTCACTTAATTGTGAAAGTGCAATCTCTTTATATACTTCACAACTTTTAAGTAACTCTTTATGAGTACCACTACCTACTATTTTACCTTCATCAAGTACTATAATTCTATCTGCATTCATTATAGTACCAATTCTCTGCGCTACTATTAGTGTTGTAGCATTCTTAGTATATTTCTTTAACTCTTTACGTAAAATAGAATCTGTTTTATAATCTAAAGCACTAAATGAATCATCAAATATATATACCTCAGGATTTCTAGCTATGGCACGAGCTATCGCTAGTCTTTGTTTCTGCCCACCAGATATGTTAGTACCACCTTGTGCAATATGACTATCATATTTATTATCCATCTTTGTTACAAACTCTTCTGCTTGAGCAATACCAACTGCTTCTTTAATCATACTATCAGTAATCTTTTTATTACTCTTACCATATGCAACATTACTATTAACAGTACCCGTAAACATTACTGCTTTCTGTGGTACATAACCAATCTTATTATTTAAACTTTCTAACTTATAATCTTTTACATTAACTCCATCTACTAATACTTCACCTGAAGTTGCATCATAGAATCTTGGTATTAAATTAATTAAAGTTGATTTTCCTGAACCAGTAGATCCAATAAATGCAACAGTCTCTCCCTTATTAGCAATAAATGATATATCTTTTAACATATAACTTTCAGCATCTGGATATTTAAATGATACATTCTTAAACTCTACTACCCCACTCATATTTTTTTTACCACTAGTCTTAGTACCATCTATAATAGATGATTTTGATCTTAATACTTCTTTAATTCTCTTAGCAGATACCGCACTTCTAGGGTATAGTACAAATATAACTACAAGAAGCATAAATGCAACTATTACTTGTATTGCGTATGAAGTAAATACTACCATATTACTAAATATATTTATCTTATCTGCAAATAACGCACCATTAATTAAATATGCACCTATTATATATATAGCAAGAGTGAGACCATTGCTGCAAAGAGATAATACAGGCATCAGTAAACTCATCATACGTCCTGTAAACATATGAGCATTAGTTAAATCTTCATTAGCATTCTTAAATTTATACTCTTGATAATCTTCGGCATTATAAGCTCTAACCACTCTAATACCTTTTAAGTTTTCTCTAGTTACTCTATTAAGATTATCAGTTAATGTTTGAATCTTTCTAAACTTAGGTAATACTATTTTAACAATAATAGAAATTAATAAAAGTATAATCGCAACAGTAATAATAGTAGCTATACTCCACTCATATCCTTTACCAGCTATTTTAATTATTGCCCAAGTAGCCATAATTGGAGCTTTAATAATTACCTGAAGTCCAATTGCGATAAGCATAACAACCTGCGTAACATCATTAGTAGTACGAGTAATTAAACTACTAGTTGAAAACTTCTTAATCTCCTCCATACCAAAAGACTCTACCTTAGTAAATATATCACGCCTTAAGTTCTTACCAAAAGATGCAGCTACATATGAAGCAAAATACCCTGTAATAAAAGCAGATATCAAACTACCAAATGCACACGCCATCATCTTCGCACCTTCAATAAGTACATCACTCATCTTACTACCTTCTGTTTGAACAAGTCTAGTAATACTAGTCATATAATCAGGTAGTTTTAAATCAAGCCATACTTGTACAGTAATGAATACTACACATATAAACACATATATAACTTGTTTTTTATTCATCTTCTTAAGTAAACTAAACAACATAATCAACTCCTTTAACGATATAAATTTTAACAGAACTATTAGTTATTGTCAACCAAATATATTATATGTAAAAAGCCTAACTTGTTTCCAAAAGAAAAACTAGTTAGTACTAGTTTCAAGCATTCAATTAATTCTATTTATTAATCAAGTTTAGTTATATCAGCAGATTTTGAAAGTTCTAGAACTGGACGAACACAATGAATAGTCGAGATTTCTCCTCCAATATCTAAATTGCTATTAGAATTTATAGCCCACATTCTCGATGAATTATATTCGCTCATTGTTATATAACTATAAAGACTATTATACACCCAAGTTGGTGTATCACTTGACTTAGAATAAAACCAAAATCCACTTCCTTGAAAAAACGCCTCCTGCATCTCATCAATATAACCTAAACCATGCACTTCTTCAAAAGTAATCAATCTTGCTGTTGCGGTATCTCCAGTTGCTACGGTTGTAGTCTTCCATGCATCTACTACTTGTTTTACTGTAGATGTTGAATAATCAACTGAACTACCAAATGGTACTTCACCATATGAATTATCATCCCCTGTAGAAGTTATCCCATCAAGATTTAAATCATTAATTTCTTTTACAGTAAGTGGATTTTCTTTTAATAGTTTAACTGTATCATTAGTAGTATTTGAATCTTCTATTACATAGTATGTTACATTATTAGAGTTGTTCGGAAACTATACTATCAAGCAATTTCGATGTTGTAAAAACCACATATTACAACAGCAATTGATGCAAAATATTTAAGATTATTCCT
>CACZAH010000038.1 GCA_902779035.1 uncultured Erysipelotrichaceae bacterium
TAGAAATTCATTTATTGGCTCTAATCTTGTTTCAGTACCATTTAAGCAGTGGTTGATTACATGCTACTCACTTGGAGACAGAATTCTTACACCAACTCCATATTCTAAAAGATTACTAGAAGGTTATGGGATAGATGTACCAATTACAGCTATTAGTAATGGAGTAGATACTAAATTCTTTACAAGAAATGAAGAATTAGGTAAAAAATTTCGTGAAAAGTATTGTATAAAAGATGATGAGCGTGTTATAATAGGCGTCGGTTTATATATTGAAAGAAAGGGAATTTTAGACTTTGTAGAACTTGCAAAGAGACTTCCAGAGTATAAATTTATTTGGTTTGGTCATTCACCACTTGCTGCATCTCCTGCTAAAGTTAGAAAAGCTGTAAATACAGAACTTGATAATTTAAATTTTCCAGGATATGTTGAACCTGAAGAATTAATTGGGGCATATAGTGGATGCGACTTATTTATCTTTCCAACACTTGAGGAGACTGAAGGTATTCCAATACTTGAAGCTTGTAGCATGAAAGCAAAGGCGATAATTCGTGATATTGGTGTATTCGAAGATTGGTTAGAAGATGGAGTTAATGTCTATAAGGCAAAAGATATCGATGATTTTGAGAAAAAGATAATTGATGTATTAAATGGTAAATTGCCAGATTTAACTGCAGCAGGATATCAAGTTGCACTTGATCATGATATAAAAAAAGTTGGAAAAGATTTAGTAAATATATATAGGGAAGTATTAGAAGAGAATTAGTGGTAATATGAAAGAAGAAAAATTAATTGGAACATCATCAATTCCTTATCAAGAGAATTGCACAATACAGGTTCTAAACATTAAAGAGATAACAACTACTAAGCATAGAAGAGATGAAAGATATTATGCAGATTTTTATAATGTAACTGATGATTGTGTATATTTTATAGATAGAATAGAGTTAGATCCTTTTTGTACAACATTAGGTTATCAACTTATTAATAATCGTTTAGTTATATATAATTATGATATTGTAGAGGGTAAAAAGTATCATGTAGTAAATAGAATACTTAAATACTATGATGTAATAGATAATATAAGTCTAAATTTGAGTGCTAACGATATAATTACAGAATTAGGTTTTAATTTACCCGAAAAAGATAGAAAAAGGGTAGAGCTTGTAAGTGAAAGGCTTAAAAAGATGGATGATTATTTAGAATATTTAGATAGTATTACTGAACTTGATGGTACAATTCCACTTGTTGATAATACAAAAAAGAAAAAGAAATTTATAAATAAGAAAAAAGAAAGTAAAAAAATGCTAAATACTATTTCTAGGGAAGAATTTACTAAATATTTTACTAAATTAATAACTAATTCTGATAGAGATATTAAAATTAATCAACAAGTTATTAATATAAATGATTACAAAGATGATGGACAAAAAGTGAAGAATGTATTTTCTACTAAAAATATGAAATAAAAGTAAATATATGGTTAATATTTGGTGCAAATATAAGAAATATTATAATTTTATTTTGAAAGATATTCTATTATGAATAAGAAAAAAATGAATAAGAATGAAAAGACAAGTCTGTTGGCTTGGTTTTTAAGTCTTGCTGCTTTGGTTGGAACTGAGTGTACATTATTAAATTATATCGATAGATTGCAGTATAGTGATGAACCTAAATCATATTTTGAAACAATAGATGAAAATAATTTAGATTTATTTAATGATAAATCATATAGAATTATTCAAGTAGAAAATGTATTGAATGAAAAAAAATATATATTTTGCTAAAAAGGTTGATTTAGGGGAAATATCATATCTAATGCTGATGCATATGAATATGCTTATTCATATTTAGGTGAACAAGATACATATACTCTAGAAGGTATGAATTTTATAATTGAAAAGTTAAGAAATAGTGATACCTATAAAACTAAAAAACTAACGAAATAACAATCATTAATTTGATTGTTTTTATTAGTTTTATTTGTTATAATAATTAAGTATGAATCTAGATTAAATATTTTAGAAGGGAATGTATTAAGATGTATTTAAAGAAATTAATCGCACATGGTTTTAAATCTTTTGCAGATAATATAGTAATTGATTTTAATAATGATATATCGGGTGTAGTTGGACCTAATGGCAGTGGTAAAAGTAATATTGTAGATGCTGTAAGATGGGTATTAGGAGAGCAATCAGTAAAATCTCTAAGAGGCGATTCCATGACTGATGTTATTTTTGCTGGCTCTAAAAGTAGGGGAGGCATGAATGCTGCAACCGTTACTTTAATATTTGACAACACTGATAACTACTTGCCACTTAGTTTTGATGAAGTATCTATTAAAAGAAGATTATATAAAGATGGAACTAATGAGTATTTTTTAAATGGTGAAAAGGTAAGGCTTAAAGACATTAATGAAATACTTACTGATAGCGGTATTGCTAAAGAGAGTTTTAATATTATTTCACAAGGTAAAATAGAAGAGATATTGTCTAGTAAACCAGAATCAAGAAGAGTTATATTCGAAGAGGCTGCAGGTATTGTAAAGTACCGTAAACGTAAAGAAGAAGCATTAAGAAAACTTGATAGAACACATGCTAATATGGATAGAATTAATGATATTATAAGCGAATTAGAAGTTCAAGTAGACCCTTTAAAAGAGCAAAAAGAGCGTGCACTAGAATATCAAGAAATATCTGAAACATTAAAAAGATTAGAGATATCTCTTGCTGTTGTTGATATTACTAATATTAATGATGTATATCAAGATACTAAAGATAAAATAGAAGTACTTAAAAATGAAATTACTAGTATAACTACATCTAATTCTAATATCGAAGCTAAAAGTTTAGAATTAAAGGTTAAGATTAATAAAAAGGATAGTGAACTTAGAGAGTTAAATAGTAAATTACTAAGTATTACTGAAGAAGTAGAAAAGATTAATAGTAAGAAAAATATATTATTAGAACGTAAGAAATATCAAGTAGATAATGTTAAACTTCATAATAATATTATTGCACTAAAAGAAGAAGAAGCTAGTACTAATAATGATATAAATAATATATTAAGAGAAATTGAGGCTAAGGTGACTAGTTATAATAAGATTAATGATAAGATAAATTTAGAGAATACTGAATATGATAAAGTAAAAGATAACAAAACTAAATTAATTAATAGTCTTAATAACTTAGTTAGAAATGATAATAAATTAAAGCAAGAAATAGATGTGTTGAGAAATAGTATTGATAATAATTCTAATATGCCTTACGCAGTTAAAAGTGTACTAAATAATCCCAAATTACGTGGGATACATAATACTATTGGTAATATTATTGAAGTAGAAGAAGAGTATTCTAAAGCAATAAGTATAGCCTTATCATCTAGTACTTCATCTATAATAGTAGATAATGAGTCTAATGCAAAAGATGCAATTAATTATTTAAAGGAAAATAAAATAGGTCGTGCAACTTTCTTGCCTCTAAATAATATAAAGCCTAAATATATTAATGATAGTATTAAAGATGCTATGAAAATAGAAGGATTTATTGGTATTTCTGATAGTCTTGTTAAATATGAGTCAAAATATTCTAATATTATTAAAAACTTATTAGGTAATATTATAGTTGTAAATAATATTGATACGGCAAACAAATTAAGCCGTATGATTCACTTTTCTAATCGCATTGTAACACTAGATGGTGATGTTATAAATGTAGGAGGTTCTCTTACTGGTGGTAATATTAAAGTTAGAAATGTAATATTAGATAAATATGAATTAGAAAGTAAGATTAAAGAAGAAAATAATATTCTTAATAATATTAAAACTATAGAAGATGATATTAATAATATAGATAATACCATTCAATCGTTTGAAGATAAAATATACTTACTAAATAAAGATAAAATAGTAATTACTGATGAGATTAGTTCTAAAAAGATACAACTTAATAATTTAGAAGAAAAACTTACTAAGATTAAAAACGAATTACATGGCACTAATAATATAATTAATGATGCCTTATCGGTAGAAGAAGAACAGATTATTAATGAATATTATAAAGCAGTTAATATTAAAGATGAAATCATTAATAAGATAGATATACTTAATAATGAGAAAAAAGAATTACAAGATATACTTGATGATTATGAGAATTCACTTAAGAAAGAAAATAGTACATATGCTACTAAGAGTGAAGAATTAAAAAACTTAGAAATACTTGTAAATAGATATGATGTAAAACTAGATAACTTACTTAATACTTTAAATGAAGAGTATACTATTACTTATGAAAAGGCTAAATCTATTTATATGCTTGATATAGATGAAAACGAAGCAAGAAGTAAAGTAAATAGTTTAAAACGTAAGATTAAGAATCTTGGTATAGTTAATCTTGGTGCGATTGAAGAATATGATAGAATAAGTGAAAGATATGAATTCTTAATTAATCAACAAAATGATTTAGTAAATGCAGAAAATACATTACTTACTATTATTGATGATATGGACAAGGTTATGGAAAAAGAATTCTTAGATACATTTAATATAATTAGCAAGAACTTTGAAGAAACATTTAAAGAACTATTTAGGGGTGGAACAGCAAAATTAGAGTTAACTGATAAAGATAATTTACTTGAAACAGGAATTGATATAATTGCTTCTCCTCCAGGCAAAACTTTAAAAAATATTAGTTTACTTAGTGGTGGAGAAAAAACATTTACAGCAATTTCCTTATTATTTGCCATTCTTAAATCTAGATGTATGCCATTTTGTATACTTGATGAAGTAGAAGCTGCACTTGATGAAGTAAATGTTACTGCTTTTGGTGAATATTTACTTAAATTAAAAGAAAAAACGCAGTTTATAGTAATTACCCATAAAAAGAAAACTATGGAATATGCTAATGTTTTATATGGAATTACAATGCAAGAGAGTGGTATTAGTAAACTTGTAAGTGTTAAATTAGAAGATATTAAGGAGACTAAATGATATACTTATTATATGGAACATTAGATGCATTAATAACTGATTATATTAGTAAAATTATAAAAAGTAATAAACTAGATGATATAAATATTTCTAAATATAATGAAGATGATTTAGTTAGTAATATTATTGAAGATGCTAGAACAATCTCTTTATTTGATGATAAAAAATTAATTATAGTTGAAAATGAACTATTATTCTCATCTAAGAAAACTATAGATACAACTGAGTTAGAACAATATGTAAGTAATTATAATCCTAATACAATACTTATATTTGTTGTAAAGAGTGATACGTTAGATACTAGAAGAAAGTTATATAAACTAATTAAAGAAAAAGGTAAGATAGAACAATTTAGTAAGATTACTAATATTAATACTTATGTTAAGAACTTATTTGATGGCTATACTATTAATTACAATACTATTAATTTATTTATTAAAAGAGTAGGTAATGATTTAAATAGTTTATCTAATGAAGCAGAAAAAATTAAGATATATAAAATCAATGATAAAATAATTACTGATAAAGATATTATAGATTGCACACATGAGCGTATTGATATTAATATATTTAAATTTATCGATAATATTATAAATAAGAATAAAAAAGAATCTATTACTACTTATAAAGAAATGTTAAAAGTAGGGGAGGAACCAATTAAAATAATAGTAATGCTTGCTAATCAGTTTAGATTGATGTATCAAGTTAAAGTATTAGTATCTAAAGGATATACCGAAGATGATATTGCTTCCTTACTAAATTCAAAGAAATACCCAGTACATCTTGCAATTCAAAAAGGATATAGATATTCATCAGATATCTTACTTAAGCATTTAGAAGAGTTAGCTGACTTAGATATAAAGATAAAATCTGGTGATATAGATAAGAATCTAGCCCTTGAATTATTCTTACTTAGAATATAGAGATTTCAATTTTAATCTATTTTATATAGGATTCATTATAGAAAATATTATTAAGAAAAAATATTAATTTTTTATAATAAATAATTGCAAATATTATAAAAACGTGATAAAATCTGGACTTTGACAGTTTAGGGTTGGAAAATGTGATTTTGGCCTTATTTTATAAGGATTTTAGTCGATTAAAAAATGCGTACTATTTTATATTTTTGAAAAAAATTAAAATTTTTTCAAAAAAGTTCTCTCAAGTCGCCTAAAGTGTTGCTGTAATGATTAAAGTATGATAATATATAAGTGCGAAGAATGAATAATATGAATCTTAGGAAGTGGCTTTTATC
>CACZAH010000039.1 GCA_902779035.1 uncultured Erysipelotrichaceae bacterium
TAAATCATTAGGATATAGTTTAATTACTTCAACTTTTTTCTTAAGAGTTACAGATAATAATAAGTTTAATCTTTCTAAGTGATTTGCATCACCAAAAATAAGTTTGAATACTCGATCATACGTTAAAGGTATAACCTCATCTTCTTTTAACACTCTTTCATATACACTTACCATAAATTCTCCTTCTAAAACACTTATTAATACTCTTTCATATTTTTACAAGACTAATTAATAGTCTTCTATCTTTATCAGTCTTCTTACAAGTAATTAGATTTAAATCCCCATTTATATATACTCGAGACTTATCTACTTCTTTAATACTATCTACTTTGTATTCAATCTCTTTATCAATATATAAATATACATTATCACCTAATTCTAGTTTATCTAGATTATCAAAGTAACATACCTTACAGTTACCACTATGTCCCGCAATTAGCTTATCTGTTACAAATACCAACCCTTCATCTATATTAGAGACAATTCCAGCTTTAAGATTAATACTAGGTATTTCTAATACTCCACTTAACTTTTTAGTTTCCTCAGTATCTATTTTATTTATATAATTATACACAACATCATATTTATTAGCATATACATAATCATCATATATTGATTTAGAAAGTATTGTAATAGTTATAATAATACCAATAAAACTAAATACGATTAATATTTTTCCTATACGCATAAACACCCAAGTTAAATAAGAATAATATAAGTAATACACTAATCGCACCGAAATAATCAATCTCATCTTTATAAGTATCAGGAACACTAATTGGTATTTCATCATCATAAAGACTAATCTCAGCATCTATATTATCAATAACATCCAGATTATAATCTTCAACCCTAGTATAACCTTCTAACCCGTCTACTTGATGTATACGATACTTACCATATTCTAGATTTAATTCAATATTACCATTTTTATCTGTTTTATAAGTCCCAACTAAATTATTTGACTCATCATACACTTCAAATGTAACACCTTCTTCATAAGAATATATCTTAGTATCCTTATTGCCAAACAGTTTATAAATGATAACCTTCTTAGATATTAAAGTATCTATTACATCTACTAGTATCTCATTATCATTATAATTTACTTCAAAGTAATGTTTCTCTTCATCAAGTAAATAACCTATTGGCGCACTCAACTCTTTTAAATAATACTTACCAAATATTATATCTACTGTACTAGTACCTAACTCATCTAATTCTACTTCTTTAATTAAATTATCATCAAGAGTATATATACCATACTTCGCACCTTTAAATGAAAGTCCTTCTTTCGCACTATCATACTTGCTATCATGCTTACGTATTGTAAGGCTACCCTTTTTTACACTTATAGTCATATCCTTCTTTACATCATTAATCTTACCTGGTAAAAGTAAATTCTGACCATTATCGTTATAATAAAGCATATAGTGCTCCTTGTTTTCCTTCTTTACAAAACTTATATGATATACTCCCTCATCAAGACTATCTATAACTAACCTATTACCCTCTATTCTAATTAACTCAGTATCACTAACCAGTTCAAAATTACCTAAGACATTATTAGTATCTTCTAACTCTACTTTAGTACCAACTTCAAGTTCTAAATTATCATTAAAGCTAGGAACTTTATAATGATTATTAATAAGATTATTCATCTCATCAATCTCAGAAGTATATGCAGTTATACGATTACCATAATAAGAATCAGTAAAATATAAATCATCAAGCCCTAGTTCATTCCAGATTAAGTACTGTGTCACACCATACCATTTTAAATCATCGTGATTAGGATAACCATAACCATAATGAGCAATTAAATTCATCTTTTCAATTGCAGACTCACTAATTCTAAATATATCAGAAAACTCCTTATAACCATAGTAAGTCCCCTCATCAAGATATAAAAATGGTTCTATACAATAAACCAACTCGCCATTACTCTTATGAAGTAAAAATGGCGCACCATTCTTTTCAACCCCAGATTTTACCTTTGTGATGTACATATTAGGTACCTTAGTATCGTAATAAAAGGTATCAGTTGTATCATAGGCTTGTACATCAATTATACCTATAATACACATCAAAAATATAATTAGAAATTTTTTCATAACTTTTCCCTCCCTATATATATCATTAGTTAAAACTTTTGAATTTCCTTCTTTTTTTTGCAACTTTTTTCATTTTTTTGCATTTTCTTACCGTATTTTTCAACTATATTACCCTAAAAGAGTAAAAACATGATAAAATTTATTTAAAGAAGGGAGTGAAAACCATGAAAAAACAAAATTATACAGCAGGTTTAGTTTTAGGAATATTATCTATTCCATGTGGATTATTAATCGCAATTAGTGGTTGGGTACTAGGTATTATTGGAATCGTATTGAATGCTAAAAACAAAGATAATTTTAATACAACAGCAGGTCTAGTATTAAGTATCATTGGTTTAGTATTATCAGTAATCAATTCAATCTTTGGTGTATTATTACAATTACACGTATTATAAACCAAAAAAGGTATTAACTTATTAACAGTTAATACCTTTTATTTTTAGTTCTTCTGGTTCTTTCTTTCTATTTTTAGGATCTTCTTCATACCATTTTCTTTTCTTAGGCTTACCTATTTTTCTTCTTTCAATTAAATACCAAATTGCAGGAGC
Source organism: uncultured Erysipelotrichaceae bacterium (assembly GCA_902779035.1). Taxonomy (GTDB): domain Bacteria; phylum Bacillota_I; class Bacilli_A; order RF39; family UBA660; genus RUG12438. The sequence goes on from CACZAH010000039.1 coordinate 2,663, forward strand.
AAGCATAATTGACGAGAATGTTCCAACAATAAGACCAAATAATAAAGCTAAATTAAAGTTAAGTATTTCATAAGAACCTAAGAATATTAATGATACTACTGGCATCATGGTTGTAATAGTTGTAATAATACAACGCATAATAGTTTGATTTAAACTAGTATTTATTACATCTATTAAATCCTCTTTTTTCTTAATAGTATTATTATACATCTTCTTCTTATTCTCTCTTACTCTATCAAATACAACTATTGTATTATTAATAGAATATCCAATAATTGCAAGAATTGCAGCAATAAATATACTACTAACTTCTAAATTTAAGAATGCAAATAATATAACTACTAAAACACTATCATGGATTAATGCACTAATACTAGATATTGCATAACTAAACTTAAATCTAATAGATATATATACAATAATACCAATAATTGCAATTATAAGTGCTTTAATTGCATTCATAGTTAAATCCTTCTTAACTACATTAGATACCGCACCAACACTAGTAGTTGCTTTATACTTCTCATTAAAGAAGTTCTCAGTTGATTCAGTTTCATCATTAGTTAAGACATTACTTACAGTAACATATACTGTATTATCATTTATTTGTTCAATAGTATCAATATCATATTTTAAACCTTTAATATCTTTATTAATATCACTTTTATTAATCTTAGAATCACTAGTTACAGTAATAGATGAACCACCTTTAAAATCAATTCCTAGGTTAAGTCCTTTACTATAGATAAATACTCCACCAGCAACAATTATTAAACATACAAATCCAATAACTATTTTATGATACTTAATAAAGTCAAATCCTTTTTTATTAGATTTCTTATCTTTATATCCAATAAATAAATATCTATGACGATTGAAAAGGTCAGTTCTTACAAATAATCCCACTAAATATCTTACTAAGAATACCATTACAATAAATGTAACAACAATACTTATAATTAACATAGTAGCAAACCCTTTAACACTACTCTCACCAAAGATAAATAGAATAATTGCAGCAAGAAGAGTTGTAAGGTTAGCATCAACTATTGACATAATTGATTGCTTTGTACCTAGTTTAAACGCAGTTGTAAGCCCTGCTCCATTTTTTAGTTCCTCTTTAATTCTAGAAAAACTAATTACTGATGAATCTACTGCCATACCAATACCAATTACAAGTGCAGCAATACCTTGAAGTGTTAATTTTCCACCTACTAAATTAAATATTAATATAGTTAGACTTGTATAACCGAGTATACCTACACTAGCAATAAATCCTGATAATTTATAAAGTAAAATCATTAATACAACTATTGCACTAATACCAACAATACTTGCAATAAATGTTTTATTAAGAGAATCCTCACCAAACGATGCAGTAACACTACGGGATGAAATTTCCTCTAACTTAGTTGGCATAGAACCACTATTAATTAAATCTTTTACACCTTCAGCAGCCTCTTTAGAAAAATTACCTTGAATAACTACATCAGACGCAAATCCCTGGGATACAGTTGCCGCAGATAAACAGTGTGAATGAGTTAAATCGCCACATGCTTCACGAGTCTTTGTACCATTATTATCATGATAATAAGAATCTACTCCATCTTCATAATCTAACCATATTGTAATATAGTTATCTTCTTTTTCACTTACAGCTTTAGTAACTTTATAGAATGTATCTTTATCTTTAATCTTTAAAGAGATCTCATAATTACCAGTTGTATTATTCATAGTAACTGCAGCTTTACCACTTTCAAGTACATCACTAGTCATTAAAAGTTCATCATTAGTATCTCTAAAAGTTAAAGAACCTACTTTACTAATATTATTACGTGCTTCATCAGCATTAGTAACACCAGCTAACTGGACACGAATATTATTACCTTCAACTGATATTTCAGGTTCACTTACACCTAATGAGTTAACTCTTTTTTCTATAATCTTATAGGTACTATTAACCATATCAGTAGTAACCTTTTTACCATCTAGACTATCTACTTTATATAGAACTTCAAATCCTCCTGCAAGATCAAGTCCAAAACTAATTCTTTTTAAAAGTGGAAATAAACTTAATACTGCGATTGCTAATAATAAAATTGTAATTAATATAGTATTTAATAAACTTGTTTTTTTACTCATCTTTTTATCATTCATTAAAATCCCTCACCCTCAAACTTAGGTTCTACCCTAACATTTTTAAATTTATCCTCGACATAGTTTTTAAGTAATATAGAATCAACACTAAATATATCATCAACCATTTCAAATAACAATAAATTATTTGATTTATTCCATTTATATCCAGTTAAATAATTCCATATATCTTCTTTCTTTATATAATTATATCCACTTCTTTTTAGTTCTATCTCTCTTGCTTGCAAGGCTGGAGTAAGTCTTTTATATAACTCTTTTACACTTTTAAATTCCATGTTTACATTATCTCCTTTAAAGCCGATATTAATATTATATATTAAATTTATTATTTTTCAAAGCATTTTATTATCTTTTGCAGGATAAAAAGATAGTTTTATTATTTGATATCTAGTTTTCCCTTATATTTCAATACATTATTAGGATATATGTTGTAAAAAACCGTCAAGTATTATAC
>CACZAH010000040.1 GCA_902779035.1 uncultured Erysipelotrichaceae bacterium
TTCAAAATCCAACGGTTTTTTAAATAAAAAACTCGAGTTTTGCATTGAAAAGCAACGCATTATCGAGTTTAAAAAATTAATTTATATTTTTATCCTGTAGTTGTGTATAATTTTATTACGGTTTTAAGGCAGTTATTGGAATAATATAAATACCTGTATTAGGATCTTTTACAACTGACTTGAAGTTTGCTGTAATAATACACATAAATTTAGGCTTCACTAACATGTTCTCAGAGAACTTAAGTAATTCTTTTGTCGCTTCTTCAATTTTATTATATCCAAGTTTAATCTCAACAGCTGCGTAATCACCACCTGGGAATTCTAAAATTGAATCAACTTCTAACCCAGTAATATTATCCCTAAAATGATATAAACTACCACCTAGATATTCCATATATATTCTAAGATCTCTTTCTACTAATGATTCAAATAAAAATCCAAATGTATTTAAATCCTTGAGTAGTTTATCTTCATTTAAATTTAATGCCGCGCAGGCAAGTGATGGATCGGTTAAATGTCTTTTCGCTGATTTACCAACACGCTCTTTAGAACGATAGTTTTCACTATATGCATTTTGATTTTCAATTAAGTGTAATCTATCTAACACATCTAAATAATCAGCTACAGTAATTCTACTCCTAGTTAAATCATCTCCATTTTCAAAATCTTCAATATCTTTTATTAATGTCTGATTATTAACTATTGTTGATTCGTTACGGGCTAGAGACCTAAGTAGCATTCTCATTTTATTCTTATCTCTTTTTTTATCATCATTCATATCTTTATCTAAAATTGATTCTATATAACTTTTAGGAATCATGCTTACATTTTTAGGATTAACTTTGATATTTCTAGGCCAGCCACCTCTAATAATTAAGGTAGCAATATCTCGTAAATTAGGAATATTAACATTTTTATTTTTTTGAGTTCCATTATACATATCTGTCAAAGATGCCTCACCTGTTGAATCACCTGACTCATATAATGACATTGTATACATTTTTATTTTACCAATTCTTCCTGCACCAGAGTGATCAACTTCTTTTTTCTTTTCATCATTTAGTTCCGTTGAACATGTTAAAATATACTTTCCGCATCTAGTATCTTCGTCACATTTTCTTCGTACTTTATCCCATACTTTTGGAACTAAGTGCCATTCATCTATAAGTTCTGGTTTCTCATCATTTAAAATAAGTTCTAAATCTAGTTTAGCTCTTTCTTTTGTTTCATCGTCATCTAAAAAAACACTACTTTTAGAATGCTTATACGCAGTCCAAGTCTTACCACACCATTTTGGTCCTTCTACAGATACTGCACCAAACACACTTAAATAATCGTCAAAATTATCATCAACTAATCTTGGCATATATTCTTCACTATTAAAATTCATTTTATCCCTCCAATATTAACTATATAATATCATATAAAAATGTATATTGCAATGCCAATATACATTTTTTAAGGAATTTGATATACAAATTTTAAGAAATATAATATACATTTTTTAAACTGTTTACTCATAACTTGCTTCAAGTATTATATCATCAGTAATCTGCTTAGATAAATCAAATAAGTTACCATTTATAGTCCATCCAGTAAATTTTGTATCACTTGCAGGATTATTTATAATACTAACTCTTGATCCCGCTTTAACACTAACTTCATCTCTTTTATTACCATCTTTAAATATTACTGTACATGTCTTATCTTCATATATCTCTTTTTTATACTTTTTATAAATTCCTAATCTATTTTTTATCGCACTATTTTCTGCTTTATATAGTTTATTTAAATAAGATAATTTAGTATAAACATACTGTACCTTAGCTAGTCCTTCTTTGAGTATTAATGATTGTAATAACTCATCATCTACATATACCCAAACTAAGCGTCTATCATATTTATCAGTATGTGCGCTAGTAGTCTCATAACTAATATAGATATTATCTGCACTCTTTAATTTCTCACATGTATAATCTCTAGCTGTATCTCCATATTCTTCAGGATTATCTCCTACCTCAGGTGTATTAATACCAAGAAACCTATATGTATAAGTATTACCATCTTCATTAAATCTAGCAGTATCTCCATCAATACAATTTATAAGACTTACTTTTATCTTTTTTGTAGCACTAGAATCATTAGTTAGATTATCATTAACACTATTAATAAATTTATTAAAGTCTATATGATATACACTAGATATAACTGCAATAAGTAGTACAGCAAGAAAGCCAAATATTACCCTAAATGAATTTGAGAATTTCATTTTTTCTTATTTAAGTAGCAATAAACAGTATTTTTAAGTAACATAGTTACAGTCATAGGACCAACTCCACCTGGAGTCTTAGTTATTAATGATGCTTTTTTGGATACCTTATCAAAGTCTACATCTCCACTAATCTTGCCAGTCTCAAAATTAATACCTACATCTATTACTACTACTCCTGCTTTAACCATATCCTCAGTTATTATATTATTAATACCAACTGCACTAACTAATATATCTGCATTCTTAGTTATACTCGCTAAATCTTCTGTTTTAGAATGACATACAGTAACAGTAGCATCTTCATTTAAGAATAGCTGTATTAAGGGTTTACAAGTTAATTTACCACGGCCAACTAGAACTACACGTTTACCAGTAATCTCTACATTACTTCTTTTAAGAAGTTCAATTACACCAGCAGCAGTACATGGTACTAAAGTCTTCCTACCATTAACAAGTCTACCAGTATTTATATCAGTTAATCCATCCACGTCTTTACTATTAATTATAGTATTAATTAATCTTTTTTCATTATATCCATCAGGCAAAGGTAACTGTATAATAATACCATTTACATACTCATCATTATTTAATTCTTTAATCTTATTAATTATTGATAATTCAGATTCTCCATCTTCAAATTTATAATGACGAAAATATATACCAACATCATTACATGCCTTTTCTTTATTTTTCACATAAGTATTACTAGCCTCATTATCCCCTACTTGAATAACAGCAATAGAAGGTTTTAACATTTCATACTTAATACTTTGTTTTAGTTCAGATCTAATCTCCTCACTAATAGCTCTTCCATCAATTACATTATCCATCTTAATCCTCCTTATAAATAGGAAACCTCCTTGTTACTTCTAATACTTCACTCTTTAATTTTTTAAGCAACTCTTCGTCATTCCTACTCTGTAAACATTGTACCATAATTCGAGATATAATTTCAAATTCAGTCTCTTTAAATCCTCTAGTAGTCATTGCAGCAGCACCAATACGAATACCACTTGCAACACTCATGCTATTATTCTCACCTGGTATAGTGTTTTTATTTACTGTTATATTTATTTTATCAAGTACTTCTTCTGCTTCCTTACCAGTTAAGCCAATGCTAGTAACATCAAGAAGCAGCAAGTGATTATCACTACCACCACTTATTATCTTAATACCAGATTCAGAAAATATTTTACACATTACACTAACATTTTTTAATACTTGACTCATATACTCTTTAAAACTATCTTGCATAGCCTCGTAGAAACACTCAGCTTTTGCAGCAATAACGTGCATTAAAGGACCGCCCTGTATTCCAGGAAATATAGTTTTATTAATCTTCTTTATAATATCCTCATTATTAGTTAGAATTAATCCCCCACGAGGACCTCTTAATGTTTTATGAGTAGTAGATGTAACTACATCAGCGAAAGGTACTGGAGAAATATGTAGGTTTGTTGCAACTAGCCCTGCAATATGAGCCATATCAACCATCAAGTATGCACCTACTTTATCAGCAATCTCACGAAAACGTTTAAAATCAATCTCACGAGAATAAGCAGATGCACCAGCAATAATCATTTTTGGTTTGTATTTTAAAGCAATTTCTTCTACATTATCATAATCAATTAAACCAGTCTTACTATCAACCTTATAATCAACGATATTATAATCAATGCCACTAAAACTAACTTTAGAGCCATGCGTTAAATGTCCTCCATCAGTTAAATTCATACCCAGCACTGTATCTCCAGGTTTAAGTAAAGCACGATATACAGCCATGTTCGCACTAGAACCACTATGAGGTTGAACATTCGCATACTTCGCACCAAATAACTTACAAGCATACTCTATAGCTAATGATTCAATAGTATCAACATTCACACACCCACCATAATATCTACGATTAGGATATCCTTCTGCATACTTATTTGTGAAAATACTTCCCTGTAATTTTAAAATATCTTCTGATACATAGTTTTCTGATGCAATCAACTCTACATTATCATTCTGCCTTTTGAACTCACTATCAAGCGCTTCTTTAATTCTTTTATCCATTTAATCACTCCCACTTTCTTCTAATAATAAATCAAAATCTGATTTATATAATTTATCTTGCTTTATTCTATATTTTTCAAATTCTGTTAGTGCCTTGTCTCTTGCTATTTCACGCGATATTTTTCCTGCATCTTTTAATATATCTCTATCATCTGCAAGTAAAAATTTATCTATTCTTGTGGCCCAATCTTCCATTGTCATTGGGATATTTCGTTTTGCTCTTGATTCAGCTAAATCTAAAAATGCAGAAACAATTAATTCTAATTGCTCTAATTCTTCCTTTGATAAATAATTTTTAGCAATTACAACATCTGTATCTAAGATTTTTCCATTAGGAGAATTCTTCCAGATTGTTTGTCCGAAATGACACGGATTTATCATCGTTAATATCATATACATAATCAGTTCCTATTTTTAGGATAAACCTAACAAC
>CACZAH010000041.1 GCA_902779035.1 uncultured Erysipelotrichaceae bacterium
AGTTATATTGATTACTGGTAAGAAGAGTAAATTAACTAAATTAGATATTGAAAAGTATAATAAAGATTATAATAATTTGATTATTTATTATGATGATACATTCCATGATAGGTATTTTGTAATAGATAATTATAAAGTATATCATTCAGGTAATTCTATTAACCATATAGGATATAGAAAATCAGGTATAGATGTAATACATGATAAGAATGTGTGTGCGACTGTAATAAATGATATAGCTAAAATAATAATTAGATAATACTATTGACATTGGTTTGTATTTGTACTAAAATATTTTTAGCAATCAATCAATATGACTGCTAAAGGAGGATAATATGAAGAAACAATTTAAGACTGAGTCGAAAAGACTAATGGATTTAATGATTAATTCTATTTATACGAATAAGGAGATTTTTTTACGTGAGATTATATCTAATGCTAGTGATGCAATAGATAAATTACATTATAAGTCTTTAACTGATAAGAGTGTTAAAATTAATAAGGAAGATTTATGTATTAATGTAAGTATTGATAAAACTGGAAGAAGACTTACTATTAGTGATAATGGTATTGGTATGTCTAAGGAAGAGTTAGAAAGTAACTTAGGTACGATTGCGAAGAGTGGCTCTTTTGATTTTAAAAATGATAATGCTAGAAAAGAGAATATTGATATTATTGGACAGTTTGGTGTAGGTTTTTATTCGGCTTTTATGGTTGCCAGTAATGTTAGAGTAGTATCTAGGGCATATGGAAGTGATGATGCATATGAATGGGAGTCTGAAGGTATAGATGGATATTCTATTAATGAGACTGATAAAGATACATATGGAACTGATGTTATACTTACTATTAGAGAAGATAGTGAAGAGGAGTATTCTAAGTATTTAGAAGAGTATGAGATTAGAAGACTAATTAAGAAGTATTCTGATTATATTACTTATCCTATTAAGATGAATGTAACTAAGAGTAGATTAAAAGATGGATCTAAGGATGAGTATGAAGAATACAATGAAGAAGAAATTATTAATAGTTTAGTTCCAATATGGAAACGTAATAAGAAAGATATTACTGATGAGGAGTATGATACTTTCTATTCTGATAAGTTCTTTGATTATGAGAAACCGTTAAGACATATTCATACTGCTGCTGAAGGTACTATTAGTTATAATTCACTTATTTATATTCCGTCGCATGCATCTTTTGATTATTACTCTAAAGAATATGAAAAAGGCTTGCAGTTATATTCTAATGGTGTACTTATTATGGAGAAGTGTGCGGATTTAGTTCCTGATTACTTTAGTTTTGTTAAAGGTGTAGTTGATTCTCCAGATCTTACTTTGAATATTTCAAGAGAAACTTTACAACAAAATCGTGTATTAAAGACTATTGCTTCTGCTATTGAGAAGAAGATAAAAAAAGAATTAACTGATATGCGTGATAATAATGAAGAGGATTATTTAAAATTCTATAAAGATTTTGGTATGCAACTTAAGATTGGTGTTTATAGTAATTATGGTATGAATAAAGATAAGATTCAAGATTTACTTATGTTTTATTCGTCTACTAAAGAGAAGTTAGTAAGTTTAAGTGATTACTGCTCTCGAAATAAAGATTATAAAGATATTTATTATGCATGTGGAGAAACTACTAGTAAAATAGATATGTTGCCACAAGTTGAATCATTAAAGAGTAAGGATAAAGAGATTTTATATTGTACTGAGTATGTAGATGAGTTTGTCTTTAAAACATTAATGAAGTTTGATGATAAAGAGTTTAAAAATGTATGTAGTGATGCTATTGAAAATGATACTGAAGAAAGTAAAGAGTTAGATAAACTTAATAAGAAGTCTAAAGATATGTTTAATGTAATTAAAGATGAGATTGGTGTTAGTGAGGTTAAGTTTACTAATAAGTTAAGTAGCCATCATGCAGTATGTTTATCTAATAAGGGTGATGTATCTATTGAAATGGAAAAGGTTATGAAAGAGATGCCTATTGATAATGGGGTAGAAGCTGAAAAGGTTCTTGAAATTAATGAATCTCATCCAATTGCTGATAAATTAAAAGATTTATATAAAAATGATAAGGATGAATTAAAGGAGTATGCTAAAATACTTTATGCACAAGCTAGACTTATTGAAGGTCTACCTATTGATAATCCAACTGAGATCAGTAATCTTATATGTGATTTAATGGCAAAATAAAAAATATGTTTACATTTGATAGACAGTTTTAGTTGAACTGTCTTTTTCTTTGTGTTATACTTTAAGAGAAAGGTAGGGATATTATGATTAAATTTGTTCAGTATGGATGTGGTAAGATGTCCAAATATACGATTTCGTATGCAATGGAGAGGGGGTATGAATTAGTAGGAGCAGTCGATATTAATCCTGATGTAATAGGTAAAGATGTATCATGCATATTAGGTGGCGATGATATAGGTATAACTATTACATCTGCTAGTGATGCAAGAAGTATGATGGAGAGTGTTAAACCAGATGTATGTATTGTTACTACAATGAGTTTAATGAGTGATGTTGCTGATTCTTTAAAGTTATGTGCAGAACTTGGTATTAATGCAATTACTACTTGTGAAGAAGCATTCTATCCATTTAATTCTTCACCAAAATTAACTAGTGAGATTGATTCTATTGCTAAGAAGAATAATTGTACTATTACTGGTAGTGGTTATCAGGATGCTTTTTGGGGTAATTTAATTAGTACAATAGCAGGAGCTACAAATAAAATTACTAAGATAAAAGGTCGTACTTCATATAATGTTGAAGACTATGGTATTGCTCTAGCTGAGGCACACGGTGCGGGTCTTAGTTTAGAAGAGTTTGATAAAAAAATAGCTAGTGTTGATGAAATAAGTGATGAAGAACGTAATAAAATGATTAATGAAGGAACTTATCAACCAAGTTACATGTGGAATACTAATGGTTGGTTGTGTGATAAATTAAATCTTACAGTTGATGAACAAACTCAAGAATGTATACCAGAGGTTGCCAGAGATGATATTTATTCATCTACTTTAAATATGACAATCAATAAAGGAGATGCAACTGGCATGAGCGCGCGCGTTACTACAACTACTAAAGAAGGTATTGTAATTGAGACTGAGTGTGTAGGTAAGGTATATGATGAGTCTGAGTTTGATTCTAATGAATGGACAGTATTTGGAGAGCCTGATACAACTATGATTATTAATAAACCTGCAACTGTTGAACTTACTTGTGCAACTATTGTAAATCGTATTCCAGATTTAATTAAGTGTGAAGCTGGATTTGTTCCAACAAGTAAAATGGGGGAATTACATAGATATTAATATTATAAGGACTAGATTAATCTAGTTTTTATTTGTAATTAATTATTTTTTATGATAGTATATACGCTAGAGGGATTATAATGAAATTGAGTGATAATATTAAATATGTAGATAAAATGTTGAAACGTAGAAGTGGAGATAGATTTAAATTAATATATAAATTTACAACAGAAAATATTGCGGGATATATAAATGTGTTTGATTTGAAAGATAAAACTTTACTTACAGTTGGTTCATCAGGAGATCAAATTATTAATAGTAATTTTTGTGGATGCAATGATGTAACTGTTATTGATTTGAATAGTTTTACTTATCATTATTTCAATTTAAAAAAAGCAGCACTTTTCACTTTAAACTATGAGGATTTTCTTAAGTTCTTTTCTTTGCCTAACAACGAGTGTTTTATGCCTAAAAATACTTATTCTATAATAAGAGATGAGTTAAGAATGATTGATTTAGGAAGCCTTTCTTTTTGGGATTATGTATATGACAATAAATATTGGAGATATAGGTATAATTTATTTCACTATCAAGAAAATGAACATGCTAATATTAAAGCATTTAATAAATATTTATATAACGAAAGTAATTATGATAAAGAGAAGGAAAGAATAAAGTATTTAAAAGTTAAATTTATAAATGGGAATATACTTGAATGTAATAAAATATTTAAACTAGAAAAGTTTGATAATATAAATTTATCAAATATATATAGTTATAATAAAAGTAATTTCAAGATAAAAAAGTTTAAGAATTCAGTTAAATATTTAACGGAAATTTTAAATGATGAAGGTAAAATGCTTGTTGCATATTTAACTACTTCATATGGTGGAGAGAAAATTGATTCTATTGATAAAAATATTATAGATAATCAAAAAAATATTAGTTTTCAGGGAATATGGGGGATTTATAAAGGTGATGAATCTAAAGATACTGTAATTATGTATGAAAAACGAAAGAAACTTGATAAAAGAAATAGTAATGTTATAAATTAATAAGGCTAAATAGTTTTGCATTTATTATATGCATAAAAAATAATTGTAAAAGTTTCACAGGATAAAAATATAAATTAATTTTTTAAACTCGATAATGCGTTGCTTTTCAATGCAAAACTCGAGTTTTTTATTTAAAAAACCGTTGGATTTTGAAG
>CACZAH010000042.1 GCA_902779035.1 uncultured Erysipelotrichaceae bacterium
TTCAAAATCCAACGGTTTTTTAAATAAAAAACTCGAGTTTTGCATTGAAAAGCAACGCATTATCGAGTTTAAAAAATTAATTTATATTTTTATCCTGTAAATTTTTTTAATACTACTATGACCTTTTATAATTTTCTTAATACCAAACGGAAATTTAAATGCAATAGTAAGTACCATTTTATCAATACCAACTATTACTCCATCTCCAAATTCATCATGTTTAATCTTCTCTCCCAAAGAATAACTAACTGAATCATCAATAGTGATTTTTTCTCTTTTTTTATCACTTGTAATTTTTATATCATCTAAGTATTCATCACTAATCTCACCAATAAATCTACTTTTGGGATTATGATTATCAAGACCGTATAATAATCTTGAATTAACACTTGTTATATATAGTTTCTTCTTTGCTCGTGTTACTGCAACATAACAAAGGCGCCTTTCTTCTTCAAGTTCACTATTATCACTAATAGACCTAATATGTGGAAATAAGTTCTCTTCCATACCAACTAAAAATACATAATCAAACTCTAGTCCTTTTGCTGCATGTACTGTCATCATTGTAACTACGTCTTTATTATCTTTAGCTTCTTCAATATCAGATACTAAACTTATTTCATTTAGAAAATCTTCTAATGATATAATACCATATCTAGCTTCAAAATTTAAAGTAATAGATTTAAACTCCTCTAAGTTTTCTAATCTAGCAATAGATTCAATAGTATTTTCACTCTCTAGCTCTTTTTTTATCCCTGTTTTATCAAGTATATCATCTACTAACTCAGTTAAAGACATCTCTTCACTATCTTTAATAAGCTCTAATATTAGTTTTTTAAACTCTAACTCTTTACCTGATTCTATTGCATCAAACATACTTTTATTTTCATTAATAGCTTTCAAACTAATCTTCTCTAATGTCTTAAGACCAATCTTTCTTTTGGGTACATTTATTATTCTAGATAAACTAATATCATCACTTGTATTATATATTAGCCTTAAATAACTAATTAAGTCTTTTATCTCCCGTCTATTATAGAAGTAAAAACTACCTACTATTTTATAAGGAATGTTCTCACCCAACATATTTTCTTCTATGTTTCTAGACATTGCATTAGTTCGATAAAGAATTGCGATATTATTGTGAGATACACCACTAGATATTAGTTTATTAATCTCTGATACTACATAAGCAGCTTCATCCTTCTCATCCATACACCTTTTAGATGTTATTTTATCTCCCTCTTCATTTGATGTCCAAAGATTTTTATCTTTTCTATTCTTATTATTGGCAATTATATCATTAGCTGCTCCTAATATAGTTTTAGTAGAACGATAATTTTCTTCAAGCATAATAACTGTTGCATTAGGATAGTCTTTTTCAAAGTTTAATATATTCCGATAGTTAGAGCCTCTAAATCCATATATACTTTGATCTTGATCCCCTACTACACATATATTTTTATACTTCGCACTTAACATCTTAGTTAATATATATTGTACTTGATTTGTATCTTGATACTCATCTATAAGTATATACTTATATTCTTCCTGATACATCTTTAATACTTCAGGATGAGATTTAAATATTTTAATAGGCAGCAATAATAAATCATCAAAATCAACAGAGTTATTAGCTATTAATCTATCTTGATACTTACGGTATATAGATACTACTATACTATCTAATTCATTACAAGTAAACTTATCAAGTTCATCAGGACTCATAAGTTCATTCTTCGCACTACTAATCTTATTTCTAATTGTTTTAGGACTATAATGTTTAGGATCAAAACCTGAATCCTTTACAAGTTTCTTAACAAGAGATAAAGCATCATCACTATCAATTATTGTAAAGTTCTTATTTAAATTAACATATTCAAAGTATTTTTTTATTATAGTTAAGCCAAAAGAATGAAATGTTGATATCTGCATTAATTTGGCCTTATCACCTATTAATTTTATAATTCGTTCTTTCATTTCATTAGCCGCTTTATTAGTAAAAGTAATTGCAAGTATATTGTATGGATCAATACCTCTATCTATCATATATGCAATCCGCGTAGTTAAAACCTTAGTTTTACCTGAACCAGCTCCTGCCATAACAAGCATTGGTCCATCAATATTTTTAACAGCTTTAATTTGTTCTTTATTTAACCCATCTAACATAAAACCACCACCAAAAGTATATCAAAAAAGATATACTATTTACAAGTATATCCTGAATCACGCATTTCTTTTTTCATTTGTTGCTTAGATGAATTCTTAAGACTAGTTCCATACCAAGACTCTAATTCTGATTTAGTAAAATTCATATCTATTTGAAATCCATCTTCGTTTTCAACAAAAGATACATTAAAACCTAATCCTTGATATTGATTTTTTAATTCCTCTAAATAAGAATCTTTCTTATCTAAATTATCCTCAGTAAAAGTTAATACTTGACTCAGCTTTGCATCAGTCATTTTATTACCCTTAAACTTAATTATCATAGATTCATCTAAAATATATTGTTCATTACTGTAATCTTGAAGTCCACAAACTAACTTATCTGTTTTAAAAAACATAAAATAGCTAAGAACACCTACAGCCGCTAAAATAAGAATAGTTACAATCAGTAAGATAATAAATAGTAATTTTCCCTTCTTTTTCTTCTTAGGTTTCTCAATAGTAGTCGAAGTATTACTGTTAGTAGTAGTGTTAGTAGTATTATCAACATTAACATTTCCTTCACTATCATATAAAGCATTAGTATTAGTATTAGTATTAGTATTAGTATTAGTATTAGTATTAGTATTAGTATTAGTATTAGTATTAGTATTAGTGTTAGTATTAGTATTAGTATTAGTATTAGTATTAGTATTAGTGTTAGTATTAGTGTCAAATGTAGTAATTAACTCACTAATACCATCATCATATGAATTACTATTATTAGCATGATTGCTATTAACAGTCTTACTATTATTAACTACATCATCAATAGACATAGTTGGAATATTAATAGCTGAACTATTGCTGTCATTACTAACTTGATTATCTACTAAACCATTATTTTGTACTACATCATTAGAATTACTAGCAGGATTACTAGTACTATTTTCCATATTATTAGTAATTGGTGCAGCTACTTGATTTTGTGTACTAATATCATTTATATATGCTTGATTATTATCAATATTGCCACCAGGCATATTAGGTGAATTTAAATTAGCACTACCACTATTAATACTATTAGCTGCATTATTATCTACACTGTTAATATTTTCTATATTTGTATTAGGAATAGGCATATTTGACGTATTATCTACATTATTAACGCCAGGTGCACTTACTGTATTATCTATAGGATTATTAATAGATGGAACTGCATTAGCTGTATTCATGCTTATCTGATTATTATCGATATTGCCACCAAATATATCAAGTGGATTTGAATTAGCATTCCCACTATTAATACTATTAGCTGCATTATTATCTACACTATTATTATTTTCTATATTTGCATTAGGAATAGGCATATTTGACGTATTATCTACATTATTAACACTAGGTTCATTTACTGTATTACCTATAGGATTATTAATAGATGGAACTGCATTAGCTGTATTCATGTTCGCTTGATTATTATCAACATTACCACCAAATATATCAAGCGGATTTGAAGCAGTACTTTGATTAATATTACCATTAGGAATTTGATCTGTGAATGATTGTGTTGGAACCGCTTCAACATTATTAAAAGATTGTACTTCATTTACATTATTGCTACCTGAAAACATACTAAGTGGTTCAATACTATTTACAGTATTAGTACTTAATTCACTTTGATTTAACACAGGAGTATTTGGTATTGTATTATTTGCATTATTAATCACTGGCTGTGTATTATTAATAACAGGACTAGTATTATTTACTACTTGTTGGTTATTAAAACCCACATTATTATTAACGTTCTCAAATTGATTCATCAAATCAAATACAGAAGTATTATCATCTACCTTAGGGACCTCATAACTAGTATTAAAATTAGTAAAATTACTAATGGGAGGTAGTCCATACTTATCTTGTATATTATTAGATTGACTGTTTTGGGTAGGCATACTACCCGTCGGTGCACTTCCCATTGGCGGCAAATTATTAGCGCCAGTATTCCCCATTGGTACAGCATTCATTGGTGGAAGCCCACTATTATTTACCCCTATATTATTCTTTTCTTCATTCATACAATCATTCCTTTACAATATAAGTATATCAATCATTAACAAAAATGTCAATTAAAATGGTGACTTATCAGTAAAATAGAATAAATTTTCTTCGCAATGATTTTATGATATGATTATTACAATAGAAAGAGGTTGTAATAATGAGAATAACAAGAAAAATGAT
>CACZAH010000043.1 GCA_902779035.1 uncultured Erysipelotrichaceae bacterium
CAATTTTTTGATAAATTTATCCATCTCATACTCACATTTAAAGTATTTAGTAAACTCTCTTGCATGTTCTATATCATATAATACTAAGTATAATTTCATTTGTATAACTCTCCCATTAATATTATAAACTTCTCTAGAATACCTCTTAACTCATGCTCTCTTACATAATGTGTTAAAGGTATTCTTACATAACAAGTATCGTTTTTGTATATCCATGCTGTTTTATCATGTTCTTCAATCCACCACTCCCCTATAACGTAATACGTCATCTTATTTACTATCATAAGTTATCTCCTAATTATAAAATCTATAACTTGTTTAAATTCACATCCAGTAAGATCCGTAGCATAAAAGATATTCTGTTCTCTAAAAGTAGTAGATATAATACTTCTTAATTTATCATTATTAATAGATAAATTATAAATATCTCTTTGATAATATCTACTAGGTTTAATTACATCAGATACAACTATTGTATTATCATCTATCTCACCCTCAAATGGATAAATAAACCAAGCTATCTCTCTACTTTCTTTATCTTGTAACAACTCCCCTATAAACTTCATTTTTTTATACCAGAATATTAATCTAAATAATTTATTATATTTAGTTATGGATTTAGGTAGATGTGGCTGTTCAACCGTCATCCACTCACCTTTACCAATCATATCTTTACTAGATCCAATTGTATGACTTGATACTCCAGTTGATTCACAATATTCAATAGCTATTTTAACTGTATCATCATCTGTAGATGGTATCGTAACTGTCTTAATCTCACCTTGTTTCATCTTTGATATGATATCAAACAAGCCCCAATCATAAATATAAGGACACACACGTGATATAGTGTTACCTACCATCCATATCTTAGTTGTCTTACGTTTACGGTCTACTGTAGAATATAAAGCCATTAATTTATCTGGCTCTCTATATAAATATCTATCTCTTGAGAATACCTCTTCTAGAATAATATCAGATACATCTAAGAATGATAAGCTGGAGTAACTTTGTTCAGTTGATAATGCTATTGCATATCCTATCTGTACTCCACGTTCTTTGTGTTCATAATCTATTCTTTTAGCAAAGTATATTTTATGTGTATAAACATCTATACAGTTATACTCACCATGTGTAAGCTCTTCTATTTTAGCATCATTAAAATATTGTAAAATCTTCTCTTTAGTGATCTCTTCTTTTAATCTTCTTACTAACATAAATCTTTTACCATTTTTAAAATATTCTGGTAAGTTATTTACGTCTTTAAGACTATCTAAGTAGTTGTTAATAGCACGATCATGTTTAACAGCATAACTCTTACCATTACCTTTTTCACCAAAGATTATATTAATATCAGCATCTTCTTGTTTTATTCTATCTAGTGTATAATATTTTATTTTATTCATATCTTTTCATCCGTTTTATCTAGTATCTCTAATAGATAAATATCGTCATTTAATTCATGTACCATCTCACTGAATCTCTGGTATGATTCAACATTTTTAAAATCCTCTAAATTACATAAATTAATAAATCTTTGTAAAGATATGTATAAATCAACGTATAATTTATCATCTTTCATTTACTTTACACTCCTCATTATTTACTATTATTTTTGATATACGGATGTTATCCATTAGTAGCAAAACAATTAGAATTCCTAACACCCATGCTACTACCCATCCACTAGTCTTTTTCATATAATCTCTTAATCTCACTTTCTAATATATCTCTTATCCTCTTTAGTTTATCTTTACTAGCTGTTAAGTTATAAACATTAGTAGGATCTATATTTAATTCTTTACATATAGTAGATATTTTAATTTTTAAAAATTCTCTTATAAATTCTTTATCACTCAAAACTATTCACCTCTTCTCTAAATACAGCTCTTTTACTACTATTATCTGTAAGTAATTCACAGTAATCTAATGATTTACCCAACTCATAACTACATGGTATCATACAGCATCCAGTTAAATCAGTATTCATATATTCTACACCGTCAACATCTACTACTTTGTTATATTGTTGACTATCAATATAAATAATACTTTGTTTTTCAGTATCAGATGCCTTAAATATAAAGTTATCTCTAAAATCATTTAGATTATGTAAGGCTCTAGCACCTTTATCTTTAGGTACTCCAGCTACTGTTATTTTAATTACATCAACCAACTCCCCAGTATCCTTGTCTTTTTTCTTTGTTTTAATTGCATATTTTTTAGCACCTTGAGTTATAAACTCATCATAGGTATATTTGTTATAAGGCTCACCCTCTTTTTCAAACAAACCTAACATATGTTTTTCACCTTTAATATCTTTAGGCTCATATTTATCAATTGGTATTTGTAATAATTTAGATACTTTATTTATTTTTTCTTTTACTTTTTCATTATAATCTAAAATAACTCTTTTATCATATCCGAAACAAACTTTAAGAGAATCAGTATCACAGTAGATTGCTTTCTCATCTAAAGCACAAACATTAGTTAATAAATTACGTCTTGCATAACTTGTAATCCAACATCCCCAACTAAATGCTAGAAAGCCTTTTCTTTTATCATGTTCTAACTTCTTAATTATTTCTTCATTTGATAATTCTGTTACTGTCCATCCATCAGTGTTAGAATATTTAACATCATCTCTAATGGTGTTAGTAACACACATACCATATAAACTATTAAATTTACCCTTTTCAAGTTGATATTCAACTTCTTTACCATCTACATTTTTTAGTTGTGTCTTTTTAACATACTTATCCAGAATAAAATCATAAAATAATCTAGGTAAATAATTATAAGTAGCATAGTATGATTCAATTATCTCATATTCACACTCATGTGTATCTAAGATAAAATTAAAATCAACATCCGTGAGTGTCATCTCTATCTCTAGTGCTGATATTAATCTACCATTATCATAACATCCACCTCTAATATAATGACATTTAGAACTTGATATGAAGTTATTAAAGTAATTAGATGATATATTTGTAAATCTAACTACTAATAAATAAGCAAAATTATAGATCATATCTTCACGTCTTTTAACTGTACATTTATGAAATTCACTAGATGGATATTTATAAGCTATCATACAATATGGATAACTAGACGTAAAATCGTAACTATCTACACCTTTAATTAACATATCTGTGTAACAATAATTAGCATGTGTATATCCACCCATAAATGCTTGCTGTAGTAAATTATATACATGTGGATCTGTGTTTATTGCTTTTCTAGCTCTACATAAATATGTGAAGTTATTATATGTTATATGTTTTAGTTCATTACGAACTTTACCTGTTGATGTTAATGGTATTTTAGATAAATCCTTGTAAGTTTGTAATTCAACTTTTATATATTCATATAACACTAAACAGTCATTCTCACAGTAACCCATCTCTTTAGGAGTTAATGGTGTTAGAGGTGTTCTTATAACTGAATAATCAAGATCACCAACCATCTTTTCTACTGGTAAATTATATACACTAGGTAATCTCTCTAATTTTGTGTTAGCTAGAAAATAACTACACCTTAACTCAAAGTTAAAATCGGCTAACTTACACTTCATTACTTTTCGTTCAGTTCTAGCTACTACATTCTCAATTAAGAATTGACTTCTTAAAAATTGAAATTCATATGATAAATTATGTATGTATACAATCTTCTTTTCCGGTATGTTTTCATCTATCTTAGCTAAAAACTTCTTTAACTCATCCCATGTTCTACCATAATACACAGTATCATTAATTCCAAACATCCATATATACATAATAGAGTAGAACTCACATTTATCTTTTTCTTTTTGTGTAAATGATTCATATACATTCTGATTATATTGTTTACCTTTTAACTTGATATAACTGGTAACTTCGATATCAAATGTATAAATATTATTATCAAATTTTTTATGCTTAGTTTCTATTATTTTAGATTCATGACTTTTATATTTACTCCAATAAATCATTGTTTGATATATTCGTTATATATCCTTTGTAAATCTTCTTTCATATCTAAATCTTTACCAAAAGCATTGTAATCAAGTAGCATCTGATACCATTGATCTTCAGTTGCTCTCTTTTCTTTAGCATTAATAACTAAACTCCATAATGTACTAGCACCTATGTATTCAGTTGTTGTACGTAAATTACGATCTTCTACTAGTCTATATAGTGCTTGAGCCTCTTTATCTTATAGTTCTACTGTATCAGATGATAAACTAGATTTTAAACTGTTTATCATATTTGCTTTAGCTTCTTTAATACCTCTTAATGT
>CACZAH010000044.1 GCA_902779035.1 uncultured Erysipelotrichaceae bacterium
ATACGAAATGTAGGCAAATATGCAAATCAGAATTACCTGTAGATATTTCTGCAATATATTGCTAATTCTCCATCAGCACTTTGTTTAAAAAGAGACTAAATTTATTGATTTAAAAGCAAGTAAAAATAAATTATATGGATTTGAAACAACCTTTGATAATGGCAAAACACTTGTCTTTTTAGGTGATGAAACTTTAAACCCAGAATTATATGATGTAGTTAAAGATAAAGATTATGTAATGCATGAAGCATTTTGCCTAGACGCAGATAAAGAAATATTTAAGCCATATGAGAAAAAACATTCAACTGTTAAATACGTATGTGAAAGTTTAAATAAATTAAATATTAAGAATCTTATCTTATATCATACAGAAGATACACATCCAAATGATAAAGATATTCTTTATAAAAAAGAAGCAAAGCAATATTTTGATAATAATGTAATTGTTCCAAAAGATTTAGATGTTATTGAGATAAAATAAAAGGAGTTGATCCAAATGAATGAAAATAAAACTAATATAAACTGGTACCCAGGTCATATGGCTAAAACTAAAAGATTAATTAGTGAAAATATTAACTTAATAGATGTAGTGTATGAAGTAGTAGATGCAAGAATGCCTAAATCATCTAAGATAATTGATATTGATAATTATATAGGTAATAAAAGGCGAATTCTTATTATGAATAAGTATGATTTGTGTGATAAAGTAGAAACTGATAAGTGGATAAAATATTATGAGTCTATAGGTTATGTAGTTGTTAAAACTAATTTAACTGAAGAGAAGAGGTTAACTTATTTAGTTAGTAAGACTAAAGAATTAATGACTGATGAGTTTACTAAAATGGAAGAAAAAAACATGAGGGCTACACGTAAGATTAGAGTGCTTGTAGTTGGTGTTCCTAATGTAGGTAAGTCAACATTAATTAATAGATTAGTAGGTAGAAAGATAGTTAATACGGGTAATAAGCCTGGGGTAACTAAAAATCTAGATTGGATTAGAGTGGATAAGGATATAGAATTATTAGATTCTCCAGGTATCTTATGGCCTAAATTTGATGATGATACTGCATATAATCTTGCAAGTTTAACTGCTATTAAAGAAGAAGTATTACCTATTAATCAAGTTATTAATTATATATTAAATACTCTTTATAAACTATATCCTAAGAAGTTAGAAGAAAGATATGGTATAACTAGTTATAATGATGATTTATTTGTTGAAACATTAGATATAATAGGTAAAAAAAGAGGATGCCTTATTAAAGGTGGAGATATTGATTACGATAAAGTATTTAATGTTATATTAAATGATATAAAAAATGGATATATAAAGGAGATTACACTTGATAGATATAAATAGTATGAATTCACTTGTTTTAGCATACCTAGGAGATAGTGTATATGAATTATATGTAAGAGATTATTTAGTAAAAAAGAATATAGGTAAGGTAAATGATTTACAAAAAGAAGCAATAAACTATGTTAGTGCATCTAATCAAGAGAAGTATTTACTTAAAATGATAGAAGATAATTATCTAACTGAAGAAGAATTAGATATAGTAAAACGTGCGAGAAATCATAAGAATAATCATAAACCTAAGTATTCTAGTATTATAACTTATAAGAATGCAACAGGATTAGAAGCTTTAATAGGTTATTTATATTTAAATAACAATAATAATCGAATTAATGATATAATGAATTATATATTAGGTAGTGATTAATGTGAATGGTAAAAATTTGAGTTTAAATTTATATGATTATTTAGTATACTCTCAAAACAAATCTGTACGAGGAGTAAGTTTAATTACAGATAAACAGTATATCTTTTATACACAGTTAGATAATAGTGATATAACACATGATGAAATATATACTAAACTAGAAAATGAAATACACCCAAATGATAAAAGTGGTGGATTTAAAGCAATAAGGGATAATAATTTACATATTGCATCAGTAGGTCATGAATTAGTTATATATTTACCTGATAATAAATTATTATCACAAATACTTATGTAATATGCTTAATGAAGTAGATAGGTTTAATAAAGAAAATAATACTAATATCTTATTATATGCTTCATATCTTAACTTATCACAACGTGTAATTAAAACTAGAGATACTAATGAGTTTAGAGAAAAAATATCTAGTCTAGTTACTAAAGAATTTGTTATAGATGAAGAAAGTATTATAGGTAATACATTAGATAATAATAGTATTATAGAAAGTATGAAATATCACATTGATTTAGAAGATTCATTATGTTTATTAGATGTTAAAGTATCACTTAAAAGGTGCAATAAATATTATAATGATTCATATTATAAAGATTATTTATTAAGTATATTTTCAGACTTTATAGAAGTATATAACTTAATAAATAGATTTAATTATGATAATTTATTAGATGAAGTAAGTGGTGTTAATTATAATAATATTAAAGATATATTACTAAGTAAATTAAATGATTATAGTAAAAAGATATAGGAGGATATATGTTAGTATATGGTAGGAATGTTGCAGAAGAAGTAATAAAAAGAAATATAAAAATTAATAAAATATATATTCAAGATAATATGGATAGCGAGATTACAAATATGTTATCTAGTTATAAAAAGATAACTATGAAAAAAAGAGAGATGGATAATAAGTTTCCTTTTGTTCATCAAGGAATAGTTATGGATATAGAGGATTATAAATATAAAGAATTAAAAGATATTAAGTTTAATAATAGTTTAGTTGTAATGTTAGATCATATAGAAGATCCACATAACTTTGGAGCAATTATACGTACCTGTGAGGCTGCAGGTGTAGAATATATTATTATTCCTGATAATCGTAGTGTGGAAGTTAATTCCACAGTTATTAAAACTAGTGTAGGTACTGTATTTAATATGAATATTATTAAAGTTCCTAATTTAGTAAATACTATCAATTATTTAAAAAAGAATGGATTTTGGGTAGTAGGAACTGACATGGCTGGTACTGATTATTCTGAAATAGATTATAAAGGAAATACTTGTATTATAGTAGGTAATGAAGGTAAGGGGATGAGTAGATTAGTTAGTGAATCCTGCGACTTTATAGCTAGTATTCCAATGCTTGGGGAGGTAAATAGTCTAAATGCATCTGTCGCAACTGCGATAGTAGTATTTGAAGCAGTAAAATCTAGGAGGTAATATGGATTATCAAGATTTAAATGATTATGAGTTACTACACTATGTATCAGAGAATATAGAAGAGGCAAATGATATAGTAATGAATAAGTATTATCCGCTTGTTGTATCAATTGTAAATAAGCAAGAAAAACATATCGATAATTGTGGTTTAGATAGAAGTGATTTAATACAGGAAGGTATGGTAGGTTTAAGTCATGCTATTGAGACATTTAGTGAGCATGAAGATACTGTATTTTATACATATGCAAAACATTGTATTGAAAGAATAATTATATCGGCAATAGTAGCTGCTCACAGAAAAAAACATAAGATATTAAATGAATCTATATCTTATGATGATCCTATTGTTGTAAATGATAGACTATTAAAAGATAGTATTAGTGATCCTTTAAATATATTATTATCAACGGATAATGAAGCTAAAATAGAATCTAAACTTAGAGCAAAACTTACCTCATTTGAAACAGAAGTATTTGAACTTATGATTGTAGGGTGTAGTAATAAAGAGATTACTGAGATACTTAATATTGAATATAAACAAGTAGATAATGCAATACAAAGAATAAGAAGTAAAGCAAAGGGAATAATAAAAATTAATAAATAATAGATTGACCTCTATTATTTTTTGATTTATAATTTATTTGTAGTAATAATAAAGGGTGATTATATGAAGGCATTAATAACTGGGGCATCTAGTGGTATTGGTAGAAGTTTTGCTTATTTACTTGCAAGTCGTGGCTATGATTTAGTATTGGTTGCAAGGCGTAAGAAGAGACTTGATGATATTAAGAAGAGTGTTAATGTTAATGTTGATATTATTGATATGGCATAAATTATATAATATGGTTAAAGGGATGGATATTGATATTGTAATTAATGCAGCAGGTTTTGGACTTGTTGGTGAGTTTAATGATACTAACTTAGATAGAGAACTTGATATGGTTGATTTAAATGTTAAGAGTGTTCATGTTTTAACTAAGTTATTTTTATATGATTTTATTAAAAAAGATAGTGGCCATATACTTAATGTAGCTTCTATTGCAGCATTCGAGCCTGGCCCTTTAATGGCTACTTATTACGCATCAAAATCTTATGTATATAATCTATCTATGGCTATTAATTATGAACTTAAGAAAAAAAATAGTCATGTATATGTAGGTGTATTATGTCCGGGGCCTGTTGATACAGAGTTTAATAAAGTAGCTAATGTAAAATTTAATTTAAAGTCGCTTGGTAGTGACTATGTAGCTAGTTACGCGCTAACTAAAATGTTTAAGAAAAAGAAACTTATTATACCGGGATTTAGAATAAAATTAGGTTATTTAGCTTCTAAGTTTATGCCTCTTAATGTTATTCTTAAATACATATATAAAGCACAAGAGAAGAAAAATAAATAATTAATATTTTTTCACTTAAATGTCACAAATTGGTAGTATATTTAATTACGGAGATGGTGTTATGGAAAAGAAAGATAATAAAAACAGTATTTATAAAATAATTATAATTATACTTATGATAGTTATAATAGTATTACTAGGCTTACTTTTAAGTGGTAAAGTAGAGATTAACAAAAAGACTAAAGAAACGGTTGTTTCATCTAAAACGTTAGAAGAAGAAAGTGATTTAAAGAAAGCAATTAAGAAGGTATATGATTCAGTTGTATATATTCAAGTAGAGGCTATTAACAATCGTACATTTGGTGGATTACAGGTTGCATCAGGTTCAGGCTTTGTTTATAAAAAAGATGGGAATGATGCATATATTTTAACTAATAACCATGTTATATCTGGTGCAAGTAAGATTACTGTTACATTTATTAATGGTAAAGAGGTAGAAGCTACATTAGTAGGTAGCGATGAGTTTACTGATGCTGCTGTACTTAGGGTAGATGCGGATAGCGTAGTAGCTGTAGCTGAACTTGGTAAAAGTGATGATGCTGAAATAGGAGATACTGTATTTACTGTAGGTGCTCCTTTAGGTAAAGAATATATGGGTACAATTACTAAAGGTATTGTATCTGGTACTAATAGAATGGTTAATGTAAAACTAGATAGTGGGTCATATATTATGGAGACTATTCAAGCAGATGCAACTATAAACTCAGGTAATAGTGGTGGCCCTCTTTGTAATATATTAGGTCAAGTAATAGGTATTACATCTTCTAAATTAGTAGGTGAAGGTGTAGAAGGTATGGGATTTTCAATACCAATTGAAACAGTGAATGCAATTATAGATAAACTAGAAAATGGTAAAGAGATTGAAAGACCTTACTTAGGTGTACAACTTGCAGATGTATCGAATGCTTATAATTTACAATATTACTATAATATAAATATATCTAAGAATGTTAAGTATGGTGCATTACTTGGATATGTTGAACAAGGTAAGCCCGCAGCTAATGCTGGATTACAATTAGGTGATGTAATAGTTGAAGTAGATGGTAAAAAGGTAGAAGATTCATCTCATTTTAGATATGAACTTTATAAACATAAAGTAGGAGATAATATTAAAGTTAAATATTATAGGGGAGATGATATGAAAGAGACTAGTATTAAACTTGATGAAAGAATTAAATAGTTCGGTATTCGAACTTTTTTTTCTTTTAAATTTTTGACTGTACTCATTTATTTTGCTATAATGTATTTGTTACTAGAGGTGATTATATGCGTATTAGTAGTGTAGAAATGGTAATAAGTGCAGTTAGACGTAGTCAATATCCAACTGATAATAAGTCAGAGTATTTGCTTGTTGGTAGATCTAATGTAGGGAAAAGTAGTTTTATAAATACTTTGATAAATAGAAAGAATTATGCAAGAACTTCTGCAACTCCAGGTAAAACTCAAACAATAAATTTCTATTTAGTAAATGATAACTATTATTTAGTAGATGCTCCAGGGTATGGATTTGCTATGTTAAGCAAGAAAAAACAAAAGAAATTTGGTTTGATGATGGAAGATTATATTCAAAATAGACCTAATTTAAAACAAGTATTTATGCTTGTTGATTTCCGTCATAAACCATCTAATGATGATTTGCTTATGTATAACTATTTAAAACACTATAAAATACCTGTTACTATTGTTGGTACTAAAAGCGATAAAGTAGGTATTACTTTACATCAAAAACAAAGGAATATGATTTTATCTGAATTAGATTTAGTAGTAGGGGATGACTTTGTTATGTTTTCGAATGTTACTAAGCAAGGTAAGAAAGAGATATATGATAAGATTGAAAGAACTATGTAGATACATAATTCTTTTTTTTACATACAATACTTTAGGTGAAATATGAAAATAGATTTTATGGATAATACTTGTATAGTATATTTAAACAAATATAACATTATAGATATGGATTTTAGTAATACGAAAGTATTAGAAAGGGATTTAAAGAGTTTATTATTAAGATTAAAGAAATACTATAAAATAGATATTAAAGGTTATTATAATATAACTGTTTATATAGATGAATACTATGGAGCGGTATTAAAAATAGAAGAAGATAATGATTATTATGATTACTTTGATGATACTATAATTAGAATGAAGAAAGTTAAAAGTAATTTCTTATATGAAGTAGATGATATTAGCTATATAGATAATTATATAAACAAGTTTAAAATAAGCATTAATGATAATAAAATATATCTTGCTATTAATAATGAATTAAATGAGAATGAGTATTTAAACTTACTTGAGATATCTAACATTGTATATAAAAAGTGAAATATAAAAATAGCATAAATTTTCCTTTATAAAAAAATAAATAGGAGTTAGTCTTTATTATAAAAGGTCTAACTCCTATTTTATATGCCGACGTATATTTTCCAAACACACG
>CACZAH010000045.1 GCA_902779035.1 uncultured Erysipelotrichaceae bacterium
TTAGACGTAAAATTATTTACATAAAAAGCACCTCCACCATTAAGTAAGATACCAAGCAAAGTAGATTTATAATCTATAGCAAAATCTACATAAAACAAAGGATCTAACTCAACATTGTTAGCTTTAAGTAATGCTTTATGAATACCATCAGAATCAAGTTCAAATATCGTATGAGAAGGAGTACAATTTGCAGTGTATTTAAGAGAAGAATTATCACGAATATTAATTTGTATTTCTGCGTTGGAACTACCCGTAAATCGTACAGCACTAAATGTACCAGAAACATACGATATTGTTAAACTAGGTTTAGTTGATATATCACCATAATAACTATTAAAAACGCTATTAATATATTCTGAAATAGCTTCACAAGCAGCAGCGGCAGTTTTACCACTAATACCTATGGTACTACCACTACTACTAGATGAAGTATTATCAACAGTGAAAGCAAAATTATAAGCAAGATCGCTAGTGTTTTTACCACTTTTTGCAATATCGATTACCCATTCACCATTAACATCATCAGAAAAACTATCAACGTTTATAGACGTAGGCTTTAAACTAGAATAGCTATAATCAAATAAACCAATAGTCTCTACAGTATACAGAGTCTTCAATGCGTTAATTTGCCCAATTTTAAAGTTATCACTAATAATTCTATCATTAGTGACACCAATGTTTTGAGTAATTATTTGGTTTACAATATCAGTAATACTCGTGTTAATGAGCAAATCAATTTGTTCAGGAAGAATAGCCCGAACATTTTGCATACCCATTTGTTGAGCATATTGACGAAACCAAACGTGCATTTCAGATAAGTCCATAATCTATATTAAAATAGTTTAAGTTTATTTTTTAATGTTTCTACAAAAGAACCATGATTAGGATTATTAAAATAAGCAACCGCTTCATTCATATTACTTCCAATGAAAGTACCATCTGCTGTAGCAATTTGCTGATTATAATCAGACCTAACAAGTTCTCCTCTAGTAATCAAAACTTCAATAAACGATTTAACTGAAATATTCTTATCAGTTACAAAAGTATTGAATTTGTCAGGATTCTCATTTACGAAATTAATAAGAATACTCTCTTTTTCATCCTTGGCTTTAGCAAGAGCTTCAGAAAGAATCATATTCTGAAGTTTAGCAACTTGAATAAATACAGCATTAAACTTTTCATCAGTACCACAAAGTTCTACGAAATGTTTCATTGCGTGTTTCTTCTCGTCCACTAACTTCTTCTGACGCTGAGCCTCTTTAGCTTCATCCTTAATATAGAATCGAAGAGTAGGATCTTGATTAATAAGAGCCATATCTTTAGCAACATCACGATATAAAAGACAATGACGATACATAAGATATTCTTCTATACTTTCAGGATGACCATACTTATATTTAGTACCTTCAAGAGTATTAAGAGCGTCAATCTTTTTCTTCAAAGCCTCCTTAATAGCACTAGGATTAGCTCTATCTACTTTATCGTATTCAGCATTAATAGCATTTTCTTTCTTAGAAATAGCAATATAATCCTTCTTATGATTGTAAACAAAACTAGTATTAAGAGTAGCGTTCTCATTATTAACGTTCATTTGAATGTTAGAAAGATACGCTTTAACTCTAGTAATAAACTCAGGATTTGAAGGAGATAAACCAATTAATTGAGGGAAGTAAGCATCAACTTCACCTTTATTAGAAGAAAGAATACGACAAGATGTTACAGAACTACCAATAACTTCATGCCTCTGTCCAAGAACTTTCATGTTAGCTTTACGATAAGCAGAATAATTCTTAACAAGAGAAATTGTAACTGTACGTTTATCTGTATAAGGTTCTTCTAAATCCTCATGATTTTTATCATTAGCTGGTGTAGGAGTAACTACTGCACCAGCAGAACCACCAATAATAATAAACATTTTTTTTCTTTCTTCTTCTTCACTATTTGGTAAATGTACTTTTACTTTAACATTATTTAATTTAGTAAAACCATATAAGTCAATTGCAATATAATCATAAGGGCAAATGCGTTGATAAGAATAAGAATAAGAATTTGTTTCTTTATTATAAGGTAATTGAATATATTCTTTCCAACATGCTATATAAGAATTTCGCTCTTCATGCTCATAAATTACTAAATTAAGAAAATCTTTTACTTCTGAAAATTCGGTATTGGTTTCAATATTAATATCTATTGCTCCATAAATATCAGAGAAACCATATAATAGATATGCTTTTCCATTAATATTTTCAATGTTTAATACTTTATCACTTTTTAAATCATATTCTTCCCATATATTAGTAGTTATATCAACTGAATAATGATCAGTATTTGGCTTTATTTCTAAAGCAAAACAATTAGTTCGAGTATTTTGAATTTTATAATTATATTGTAAATAATAATCATAATAAAAGCGACTAATTTTACAATATAAATAATCAGTTTTTGTAGTTAATGGATTATCTAAATTTGAACAATTAAGATATTCATAGATAATTACTTTTTGTGATAAACTATCACCAAAATCAGCTCTAAATTCAAAATTGAATAATTGATTAGATTGAATTTTTGAATAAAATTTATAAGTTATTTTTTTACTCATAAAAAGTCCTGTTTCAAGACCTAAATTATTATCTATATTGATATTTCCTTCTTGAACTTTTTTTGCTTTTATGGAAACATCATTTGAATAATAAGGATAATGTATCTCAAAGGCTAAATAATAGGCTGAATTATCTTTCAAAACATATGTAGCTTTATAAGTTTCAGAATGTTTATCATATTTAAATTCTGTATTTTTTTGTTTTAATTCTTCTGATGAACTTCTTGAATAATATTCCAAAAATTTTAGCCACATAGCACTCACAACAAAATCAGATATTTTAGTTATTTCAACTTCTATAATATCTTGTGATCTTGCTTGTAGATAAAATTTATATTCTTGACTTGGATATAAAGTTTTAATATTTGTTTCATCTCCAGATGCTATATCAAAAATATAATCAGTTGAATATTTTCGAGTTAATTTTATACTCACATTTTCCATTTGATATTGAGGCTCTGTAGTTATAGCAAATTGGTAAGTTTTTTCTTTTTGTATCTTATATCTAATAAAATAAGTATTATAAACTGAATTATAATATAAAGTAAATTTATATTTTTTTAATGGTCTAAAATAAAAATATTGTTCATACTCATATACTCTTATATAAAAGGGTTCGCTTTCATTAAATTTATTATCCTGTGTTATTTCTAATTCAAAATAATCATTATAGTTTATACCATT
>CACZAH010000046.1 GCA_902779035.1 uncultured Erysipelotrichaceae bacterium
TAATACTCAAGTTGGTGCTTGTATTGTTGGGAATGATAATAGAATTTTATCTATTGGATATAATGGAGCTCCTGATGGGTTCTCTGATGATAAATTTCCTTGGGGACGAGATAGTAAAAATATTACTGAAACTAAATATCCATATGTATGTCATGCTGAATTAAATGCTTTACTTAACTATCCTGGTAGTAGAAAAGATTTACATGGAGCAACTTTATATGTTGATTTATTTCCTTGTAATGAATGTGCTAAAGCTATTATTCAATCTGGTATAAAAAAAGTAGTTTATTTATCAGATAAATATAAAGGAACAGATGGTAATATTGCATCTAAAAGATTGTTTGATGAGACTGGAGTTAAATATGTTTCTCTTGATAAGAAATATCAAAAAGTATTAAAAGTTTCATTAAAACCTGATGAAGAAATTGAATATATATAAAAAAAGAATATCTAAACCTTTTCAGGTTCTGGATATTCTTTTCCATTTAAGTCAACAATTGCTTTTTTAATAATTAGATTATGTTCTAATTTACCTGAAGTCTCATCTGAGACTTTTTCTATTTTTTCAATATTTTTAATATTTTTCCATCCATCTATCACTTTACCAAATGCTGCATATTCTCCATTTAAGTTAGATGCATCACCTAAAACTATAAAGAATTGAGAACCTGCAGAATCTGGATCATTACTTCTAGCCATTGATACTACTTTAGCTGTATGTTTTAAATTATTTGGGAATCCATTAGATTTAAATTCTCCTTTAATATTATAACCCGGACCTCCCGTACCAGTCCCTTCTGGATCTCCTCCTTGAAGAACAAACCCTGGTACTAATCTATGAATAGTATTTCCATCATAGAAAGATTTTTTTACTAATGAGATAAAATTATTAACAGTATTTGGAGCAATATTTGGATATAACTCTATTACAATAGATCCATATTTTGGTATATACATAGCAACTACTGGATTTTCTGTTTGATAATCTAGATTTGTTTCATTACCATCTATATCATAATTAATATTTAATAGATCTTCTTTAACGATTGGATTATTATATTGATCTTTTGGTTGATAAGACTCAACTATCATAAATGATGGTATCGCAATCATTAAAATTACAATTCCTGTTAAGATTAAAGTTGTTCTATTTGATCTACTCATTTTTCATCCTTTCTATAATATCACGAGAAGCAACTATTCCAGTAGCAGCAGCAGTAACAATATTTCCTGCTTTACCTGCCCCATCTCCTACAAAATAGATATTATCATTTTTTAATCTAAATTTATTATCTGTTTCTATTTCATTTGAGAAGAATTTTATTTCTGGCCCATAAAGTAGTGTATCATCATTATTTACTCCTGGTATTATTCTATCTAGTACTTCTAACCCTTCTAAAATGTTAGTTATTATTCTATGAGGTAATACTAAAGCTAGATCTCCTGCGACACAATCTTTTAATGTAGGTTCAATAAATCCTTTTTTAATTCTATGCCACTCACTTCTTCTACCACTTTTTAAATCTTTTAATGATTGAATAATAGGTTTACCATCTCCTAATACATTAGCAATTCTAGCAATCGATTCTCCATATAATCTTGTATTAGTAACTGGTTCTGTTAAATTTACTTTTGAAATAAAAGCAAAGTTTGAATTATTACTTTTAATATCTTTTAGAGCATGTCCATTTACACAGATAAATCCATAATAATTTTCTTTTGCGACAAATCCTCCTGGATTAGTACAGAAAGTTCTTATTTCATCTGAGTAAGTTTTTGTTTTTATAAATATTGTTGGATCATATATTACATTAGTAATATCTTCCATAATATCTTTTCTTACTTCTACTCTAACTCCTATTTCTATACTTTGAGATAGATAAGGTATTTTATAATTATCAGCTAATTCTTGTACCCATTTAGCCCCTGTTCTACCTGGAGCAACTATTACATATTTAGCTTTTAATTTTTCTTTCTTTTTACTTTTTTCATAGGTTATTACATGTTCTTTATCATTAATAGTTTTTATATCTATAACATTAGCATGACTAATTAATTTAATATTATTTTTTTCTAAATATTTATAAATACCATCAATATATTCTGGTAAGTGATCACTACCTAAATGTTTTTGTTTCATTAGTAGTAATTTACCACCAGCGATAGCAACTTTTTTACGATACTCTTCTGCTTCTTCTAAATTAGATGGATAAACTTCAGCATCCATATTAAATTTATTAAACATTAATTCTACTGCATCTATTAATTCTACTGCATCTGATTCATCCATATATTTAGTTAAATCACTTTTACCTAGTTTGGGAATAAAGTTTAATTTACCATCAGAGAAAGTTCCAGCTCCACCGTAACCAGCCAAAATATTACACGGTTTACAATTTTGACATGGTATCTTTTTCGCATTCATTGGACAATATCTTTTATCTACTTTACCTCCTAGGTCTAATATTGCGATTTTTAATTTATCATTCTTAGTTATTAACTCATAAGCTGAAAATAATCCAGCTGGTCCAGCCCCTACAATAATAACATCATACATGAAATAACCTCCCCACTCTTATAGTGTATCATAAAATACTAGTAAGTTGTGTTTATTTTTGATAAAATTAAGATGGTGATACTATGACAAGAGAGGAAAAAAGTTCTAAATATCAAAAAGATATTGATGATATTACTTCAAAAGAAGAAAGAAAACGAATAGTTTTACTTATTTTGAAGATATTTATTGTTATATTTATTTTATTTATAATTTTTTATTTTTTTACTACATATGTATCTAATAGCTTAATTATTGTGAAAGAAAATAGAATTAGTAATAAGAAAATACCAGAAGAATTTAATAGTATTAAGATAATACAGTTTTCTGATTTATTATATGGATCTAATATAGATAATGATAAAGTTAAAAAATTAGTTAATATTATTAATGAGAGAAAACCTGATTTAGTAGTTTTTACTGGTAATTTATTAGATGAAGATTATGAAATAAGTAATAAGAATCAAGAAAAGTTAATTAGTTATTTAAATAGTATAGATGATTCTATTGGTAAATATGCTGTATTGGGTGGTTATGATATAGAAGAAAAATATCGTACTATTATGAATCAAAGTGGTTTTATAATACTTAGTAATTCTAGTGAAAAGATATATAATAATGGAGATGATTTTATTAGATTAGTTGGTCTTGATTCTTTAGTTAATGAGATGAGAGATATAGATGAGGCTTTTAG
>CACZAH010000047.1:0-1714 GCA_902779035.1 uncultured Erysipelotrichaceae bacterium
AACTAGCATCAGAACGTAAGGTGAGGCAAGATAGTATTGTAGAATGTATAAAAAGTGTAATCATGGCATACACTAAAAATAAGTACCATGGAATTATAAGAAAGAAGGTAAAATATGTTTAAAAGAAAAGAAAATGCATTTACTCTTATAGAGTTAATAGCAACCCTAGTAATTATGGCAATAATTACTTTAATAGTTACACCATTAGTAATGAATATAATTAGAAAGGCAAGAATATCTGCAGATAAAAGAAGTATTGATGCATATGGAAGAAGCATTGAATTAGCAATTGCAGGATATCTATTAGATAATGGTAAATTCCCTACAGAAGTATCACAACTAACAATTGAATACTCAGGAAATGAAGTAGAATGTGAAACTACACAAATCAATACTGATTCTAGTGTATATCTAGCCGGATGTACAGTGGAAGGAAGAAGTACTGGCGATTACACATACGGAAAAGAAGATGTAATAGCATATGAATCATATAGCATAGGAGATACAGTAACATATAATAATGTAGATTATTATGTAATCAAGAATAGTGATGCTAGTGAAGCAAGTGTAACACTTCTAAAAGCAGAACCATTAACTGCCACAGAAGTAAATCAATATGGTGTAGGGCATATAAATAGATACACAAAGTCTTCAGTAGAAACAGCATCTAATCAAAATGGTTATGGAGGTATGGCATACTATACAAGTGAAAATTGTGGATATGTAAATAATAGTTGGGTAGAAACAGGTTGTACAACAGATTATGAAGAGTCTGAAGTAAAGTATACAGTAGATACTTGGAAAACGGCTAATGCTCCTGCTGCACTTGAAGCAAGATTAATTACAAAAGATGAAATAGATAACAATTTTGAGTTTGAAGAAGTTGATTGCTGTGGGGGATGTGGTTCGTGTACAGAAAATTTTATCAAAGAAACTTGGATGTATAATAGCAATTACGGTTATTGGACAAGAGTCTATCTAATAGTTTGACATTTGATATTTGGATTGTCAATGAACGTGGTGCACTTTTTGAACGACATGTGAGTGGTTACGATGGACATGGTGGTGATAATAATGGTTCTTACCACGTTGTCCGTCCTGTCATAGTACTTCCTAAATCTGCATTATCCTCATAGTAATATTCTGTATAATTATTCTCTAATATCATAGGGAATATTTTTTGTACAATTATTGACTCTTAAATATCTCTATGATATATTTAGGTTGTAAAGGTGTGGTTATATGCAAGCAAGTGTTCTTGTAGAGATTAAAGCAAAAAAATTAGATAATTCTTTTACTTATAATGTACCAGATGGTATTACTGTTAATGTAGGAGATAAAGTCATTGTACCATTTGGTAAGCGTGATTTAGAGGGCTTTGTTCTTGAGGTAGGAAGTATTAATACTGATTATAAACTTAAGGATATTAAGAGTGTGGTTGGTAATGTATTAACTGAAGAGTTAATTAAATTAGGTAAATATATGAGTAGAAAGACTTTATCTAATTTAATTAGTTGTTATCAGACTATGTTACCTAAGGCTTTAAAAGCTAGTTATAAGACTAATATAAATAAGAAGTATGAAGTTATTGTTAAGTTAGTAGATAGTAGTTATATTCCAAAGAGTAATGCGCAGAAGGAGTTGCTAGATAAATTAAAGAGTACTAATTTAAAGAAAGATGTAGTAAGTATATCTTTAAGTGCATATAAGACTT
>CACZAH010000047.1:1754-4749 GCA_902779035.1 uncultured Erysipelotrichaceae bacterium
TAATGTAATTATTGAAGAGAAGAAAGAAGTATATAGATTAAATAGTGATATTAAGAAGATTGATAGTAAGGTTTGTTTAACTAAAGAACAGAAGAATGTTGTAGATAGTGTACTTAGTAGTAAGAATAAGTTTGTACCTTTTTTGCTTCATGGAGTAACTGGTAGTGGTAAAACTGAAGTATACATGAATATAATTGAAGATATTATTGCATATAAAGAGGTTATTGTACTTGTTCCTGAGATTAGCCTAACCCCTCAGTTTGTATCTATCTTTAAAAAGAGATTTGGAGATAATGTAGCTATTATGCATAGTGGACTCTCTGATGGTGAGAGGTATGATGAATATCGTAAAATTAAAGAGGGTAAGGTTCGTGTTGCGATAGGTGCACGTAGTTGTATATTTTCTCCTTTTAAAAATCTAGGTTTAATTATTATTGATGAGGAGCATACTGATACTTATAAGCAAGATAATAATCCTAGATATGATGCAATAGATATTGCTTTATATCGGGGTAAGTATAATAATATACCGGTATTACTAGGTAGTGCGACTCCTTTAATTGAAAGTTATACTCGGGCTAAACTTGGTATATATAAATTACTTGAATTACCTAATCGTATTAATAAGAGTTTGCCTAATGTAGAGTTAGTAGATATGAAGTATGAAATTAGACGTGGTAATAAGATACTATCTAGTAGTTTAATTGATTCTATTAATGATTGTTTATCTAAAAGTGAACAAGTAATACTACTACTTAATCGTAGAGGTTATTCAACAACTGTAACATGTTCAGATTGTGGGTATGTAATGAAGTGCCCTAATTGTGATATACCACTAACTTACCATAAGACTCATAATAAGATGAATTGTCATTATTGTGATTATACTACTTATAAAGTTAGTATTTGCCCTAGTTGTGGTAGTAAAAATATTACATCTTTTGGATTAGGTACAGAAAAATTACAAGAAGAGTTAGAAAGAATGTTTAATACTAAGGTTCTTAGAATGGATGTAGATACTACTAGAAATAAGGGTAGTCATGAAAGAATATTAAAAACATTTAGAAATAAAGAGGCTAGTATTCTTGTTGGAACACAGATGATAGCTAAAGGACTTGATTTTGAAAATGTAACTTTAGTGGGTGTAGTTAATGGGGATGCAACTTTAAATATACCTGATTATAGAGCAGCTGAAAGAACGTTTGACTTACTTAATCAAGTAGCTGGAAGAAGTGGTAGAGGTAATAAAAGTGGTAAAGTTATTATTCAGGGTTTTAACTTAGATCATTATAGTATTAAGTACGCATCAACGCATGATTATAAAAGTTTTTATATGGAAGAGATGAATATAAGAAAGAAGTTATTATATCCACCATTTATTGATTTAGCACTTATTAAAATATCTAGTAATAATTATGAAGAAGCATATAGTGAGTCTTTAAAAATAAAGAATTACTTAGATAAATATAAGATTAAATTATTAGGACCATCTAATAGTAATATCTCTAGAATTAATAATAAGTATTATATTCAAATTATTCTTAAATATAAAAGTTTAAAAAAAATATATGATTATTTAAAATATATTGTAAATATTTATAAGAATAATAAAAAAGTTAATGTAGATATAGACATAAATCCTAAAAAAATATAGATTTATTAAATTATTTAGAGTATAATTATATTAGGAGGAAAGATATATGAAGAAATATATTAGTGAGTTTATTGGTACTTTAGTACTAGTGTTGTTTGGTTGTGGTGTTGCAGTGTTTACTGGAGCTAGTGTAGTGTCTACTGCTTTAGCATTCGGATTATCTATTGTAGTTATGGCGTATACTATAGGTAATATTTCAGGGTGTCACCTAAATCCAGCTGTATCTTTTGCAATGTTTGCATCAGGTAAAATGAGCTTTAGTGAATTTATAAAATATGTAATTTCACAAATCTTAGGAGCTCTTGCTGGTGCGGCTTTACTTGCTTTAATCATTAATAATGTTACATCATTAGGTGATTTTAAAGAAGTAGGATTAGGCGCAAATAGTTTTGGTGGATTTGGTGTTAATATGTTAGGTGCATTTATTACTGAGACTATATTAACATTTGTATTTATCTTAACTATATTAGGTGTTACTAGTGATTCTAAGTATAGTAATATTACTGGTATTGTAATAGGACTTGCTTTAACATTTGTTCACTTACTTGGAATTAAAATTACTGGTACTAGTGTAAATCCTGCAAGAAGCTTAGGACCTGCTATATTACTTGGTGGGGAAGCACTAAAACAAGTTTGGGTATTTATACTTGCTCCACTATTTGGTTCTGCACTTGCAACTGTAACTCACAAATTCTTAACAAGCGAAAAGTAAATTATCCATAATACTTGATATTATAATATGACTAGATAAAAGAGAAGTTATAATTTAATAATTAACTTCTTTTTTTCTAGAATAAATTATAATTTACATCTTAAATTATACGTGCTATAATATTACCCGAGAGATTAGTGTTGGAGGAATTATGGATAAAATAATAATAAAAGGAGCTAGAGAAAATAACTTAAAAAATATTAATCTAGAGCTTCCTAAAGATAATTTAATAGTAATGACAGGTGTGTCTGGTAGTGGTAAGAGTAGTCTTGCTTTTGATACTATATATGCTGAAGGTAAAAGAAGATATATAGATTCACTTAGCGCTTATGCAAGACAATTTTTAGGTGGTACTGATAAACCTAAAGTAGATAGTATAGAAGGATTATCACCTAGTATTTCAATAGATCAAAAAACTACTAATAATAATCCAAGAAGTACAGTAGGAACAGTAACAGAAATATATGATTATTTAAGATTATTGTTTGCTAGAATAGGTGTACCATATTGTCCAAATCATCATATTCCAATATCATCACAAAGTATTGAAGAGATGACTAAGCAGATAGAAAAGTTGGAAGTAGGTACTAAGATTAGAGTTCTTGCTCCAATTATTCATGGTGAAAAAG
>CACZAH010000048.1 GCA_902779035.1 uncultured Erysipelotrichaceae bacterium
ACAGAAAGATGTCCCATTGTATAGGGTACATGTGTTGCAAGTAATATTGCTGCACAAGCCGCAATCAAAGCAAAAAACAATAAGTAATTAAACTAAAAAAGACTAGAGAAATCTAGTCTTTTTAAATTAAGTCACATTCAATAATTTAATCATTTAATTTTATGGTAAAATAATTGTAGGATGTGAGAATAATGAATAATGATTTAGAGTACAAAGAATTATCTTCTAAAAGTAAAGAAGAAATAATGGAACTATTTAAAACAAATGAAGATGGACTAAATATAAATGCTTTTCGTCATAGATTAGAAGAATATGGAGAAAACATCGCAACTAATAGAAAAAAGAAAACCCCATTATATTTTATGTTTGAAGCATTAAAAGATAAGTTTGTCTTAATATTATTTTTACTTGCCACAATTGATTTTATTACAGATGATAAAATAGGTGCTTTTATAATACTTGGTATTACATTAATAAGTGTTATTATAAGGTTTAGTCAAGATTGGTCCACATATAAATTTAATGAAAAATTAAAAGAACAAATAAGGATATTTACTGATGTTATAAGAGAAGGTAAACAAAAAGAAATAAGACAAGAAAAAGTAGTCTATGGAGATATTATTACATTAAGTGCAGGAAGTGTTATACCAGCAGATTTATATTTGTTTGAAAGTAAAGACTTATTTATTAATCAATCAGCATTTACTGGTGAAAGTGCAGCAGTAGAAAAGAATATCAATATAGAAAGTAAAACTAATGATCCTATAGATATAAATAATATATGTTTAATGGGTTGTAATGTTATAAGTGGTCAAGGAAAAGGTGTAGTTATTAAAACTGGACTTGATACATTTATAGGTAATATGAACAAACAAAAAGAAGTAGTTAAAGAAGAAACAACTTTTGATAAAGGTATGAATCATATTACAGGGCTTCTTATTAAATGTATG
Organism: uncultured Erysipelotrichaceae bacterium; assembly: GCA_902779035.1. Classification (GTDB taxonomy): domain Bacteria; phylum Bacillota_I; class Bacilli_A; order RF39; family UBA660; genus RUG12438. The sequence goes on from CACZAH010000048.1 coordinate 951, forward strand.
GTGATAATTTGTATATTAGTATTTGTAATTTATGGAATGATAAGAGGAAATATCAATCAAGCAATATTGTTTGCTTTATCAGTCGCTGTAGGTATTACACCTAGTATGTTACCAATGATAGTTAATGTTAACTTAACTAAAGGAAGTAAAGCATTAGCTAAAAAGAATACTCTAGTTAAAAGTATTAAATCAATTCAAAATTTAGGTTCTATGGATGTGTTATGTACTGATAAAACAGGAACTCTTACAAAGAACAACATTGAACTACAAAAGTATATTAATGTTGATGGAGAAGATGATGATTATGTACTAAAATGTGCATATGTTAATAGTTCTCTTGGTACGGGGTATAAAAACATAGTAGATAAAGCTATAATTCAATATGCCAAAAGTCATAATGTAGATATATCTAACTATAAAAAAATAGATGAAATTCCATTTGATTATATGAGAAAAAGATCATCAATAGTTGTAACTCATCATGATAAAATTAGAGTAATTGCCAAAGGAGCATTAGAAGAAGTAGTAAAAGTATGTGATATGGCACGAGTAAATGGAGAAGAGGTTCCAATTACAAAAGAAATAACAGAAAAAGTAAATAAAAAAGCCGAAGAAATGGCAAAAGATGGAATGCAAGTAATTGCTCTAGCAGTTAAACCAGAATATACTGGTGTAGATGAGTATGATGCAGAAGATGAAGTGGATTTTACATTAATTGGCTTAATTGCATTCTTGGATCCACCAAAACCATCAGCAGAACAAACTATTAAAAAATTAAAAGAATATGGTGTAGATATAAAAATACTAACTGGAGATAATGCTTTTGCAACTAAAAATATATGTAATGCTGTTGGAATAGAAACTAAAATTTTAACTGGAAAAGAAATAGATGAATTAAATGATTATGAACTAAGTAAAAAAGTAGAAGAAATAGATATATTTGCAAGAATGAATCCAATGCAAAAAGAAAGAGTAGTATCAATTCTAAGAAAAAATGGACATTCAGTAGGATATATGGGTGATGGAGTAAATGATGCTCCAGCACTAAGAAGTTCTGATGTCGGAATAAGTGTAGATGGAGGAACAGATATTGCCAAAGAATCAAGTGATATAATTCTTTTAGAACAAAACTTAGAAGTAATACATAATGGTGTTATAGAAGGTAGAACTGTTTATGGAAATATATTAAAATATATGAAACTAGCTTTAAGTCAAGACTTTGGGGATGTATTTAGTATCTTAATTGCATCTATATTTTTACCATTCTTACCGTTATTACCAATTCAAATGTTAATACAAGATTTTATTGTAGAATTATCACAAATTGGTATACCATATGATAATGTTGATGAAGGTTTCTTAAGGAAAGTAAAAAAGTGGGACATAAAATCAATAGGAAGATTTATGGTTATATTTGGAGTTATCTCATCAATTACAGATATAGTAGCATTCCTAGTATTCTGGTTTGTATTAAAATATAATTCAATGAATTTACAAGCTTATTTCCAAACAGCATGGTTTGTTGAGTGTATTGTTACAGAAACATTTATGATATTCTATATAAGAACAAATCATATTACAAAATCTAGACCAAGTAATACTTTATTACTATTAACATTCTTAACAATAGTTGCAACTATAACTGTACCTATAGTATTAAGCTTTACAACAGGATTTAACTTCGTAATATTACCAGCTATATATTATTTATATTTAATTGGTTTTGTAGTAATATATGGAGTAATTGCACAAATAGTAAAAAGTATATATATTAAAAAACACAAATAGTAAAAAGTATATATATTAAAAAAATTGGTGAGTGGTTATAATAATTATATAAATATAGTTATATATTTTCACAAATAAGAATTAATTCATATATGTGTTTCGAGTTATACTGCAATTCAAGCTGCAATCAAATCAAAAAATAATAAATAATTAATTAAAATAATAAAGACTATGTAAATCTAGTCTTTTTATGATACAATAGTGTGGGTGATATATATGAAAAATAAATTAACAGAGCGAGAAATTGCAAAAAAATTTGGAGAAGGATTTGATTGTTCTCAAATAGTATTAGATTACTGCAGCGAAAAGCTTAATCTATCACATGAAGAAGCATTAAAAATAGCTGCTTGTTTTGGTGGCGGTATGTGGCATGGTGAGACATGTGGATGCGTCGTAGCTTCTCTAATTGCTTTGGGCATTCAAAATGGAAATACAATCCCAAATGATAAAGAGACAAAAGATAAATTATTAGCCTTGAAAACAGAATTTGAAGATAAGTTTTGTAAAAAATATGGTA
>CACZAH010000049.1 GCA_902779035.1 uncultured Erysipelotrichaceae bacterium
ACAAACTACTACTGTAGAGTTTGAGGTGAAAGCCGATGGAACAACTACAAAAGTAGAAATGTTAAATGAACCAATGAATAATACAAAAGTTAAGATTAACAAAATAGACGCTGATACAAAGAAGGCTTTAAGTGGTGCAACAATCGTAGTTAAGAATAAAGAGGGAAAAGAAGTATTAAAGTTTAAGTCTAGTGATAAAGCTAAAGTAATTGATAATCTTGAGGTAGGCGAATATACAGCAGTTGAGGTAGAAGCACCAAAAGGATATCAATTAAATAAAAAAGCAGTATCATTTAAAGTAAGTAAAGATGATAAGACTATAGATGTTGAAATACTAAATACAAAACATGTTACTAAAGTAGAAGTAAGTAAGAAAGATGCTACAACTTCTAAAGAGTTACCAGGCGCACATCTAGTTGTAAAAGATATTGATGGTAACGTAGTTGATGAGTGGGTATCTACTACTGAGGTACATATTATAAAAGGACTTAAAGAGGGTAAATATACATTATAACTACAAAAGTAGAAATGTTAAATGAACCAATGAATAATACAAAAGTTAAGATTAATAAGATTGATGCTGATAGTAAGGAAACTCTTGAAGGTGCAACGCTTGTTATAAAAGATTCTAAGGGTAATGAAGTTAAAAGTTTTGTTACTACTAAAGAAGCATATGAAATAAGTGATTTAGAATTAGGTACTTATACAGTATCTGAGACTAAGGCACCAGTTGGTTATGAGTTATCTAATGAAATTAAAAAGTTTACTGTTAGCAGAGATGATAAAGAAATAACTGTTGATTTTACTAATAGAAAAACTCCTGAAGTAAATACAGTTGAAATTAGTAAGAAGGATGCAACAACTTCTGAAGAATTACCAGGTGCACACTTAGTTGTTAAAAATTCTGAAGGTAAAGTTATTGATGAGTGGGTATCTACTACTGAGGTACATATTATAAAAGGTATTGAAGCTGGTACTTATACATTAACTGAAACAATTGCTCCAGAGGGATATATATTATCAACAAGTACTGTTGAGTTTACTGTTAAAGATGATGGAACAACTACTAAAGTAGTAATGTATAATTCTAAGGAGACTACACCAGTTCCACCATCTCCAGAGAATCCTTCTAAACACCAAGTAGAGATTAGTAAACAAGATATTACAACTAAATCTGAATTACCAGGTGCAACATTAATTATAAAAGATGCAAATGGTAATGAAATTGATAGATGGGTATCAGGAACTACTCCACATTATATTGAATTAGATGTTGGTGAGTATACATTAACTGAGGTACAAGCGCCAATTGGCTATGACTTAAGTTATGAAGTAGTAAGATTTAGCGTTACTGATACAACTGACATAACTAGAGTAGTAATGTATAACTCTAAAACACCAAATACATCTGATAAAAATATTACAAGTATACTTGGTATGATGTTTATATCATTAATGGGTATTGGTACTTCAGTATTTAAATTAAAAACAAAAAAGAATAGTTAGTTACTGCTATTCTTTTTTTAGTATTATATTGATTAATTTTTTGTTGCAAATTCAATGCTTCTTAATATGTTTTATTTTGCTTATTTTAGATGAGTAATTATAACTGTATATCTTTAATCAATCTTTTTACTAACTTTTTTGCAATATCTTCTTTTCCATAAGATTTAGTTATATTATCATTTTTATCTATAATTAATGCTTTATGATTACCTTGTCTTATATTAGCTAAATCATTCGCAATCACATAATCACATTTATTTTTATCTCTTAATTCTTTAGCTGCTTTAATAAGTTTAAGTTCATCTACATTATCTAATAATTTAAATCCAACTAGTATAGTTTCAGGACTAATATTTTTAATTATCGAAATAATCTTTGGGGTAGGTTTTAATACCAGAATTAGATTATCTTCATTAGATGGTATTTTTGATTCATTATACTTTTCAGCACTACTAAATACATCTTTGATAGTATTATAATCTTTAGTTTTTAAAGTTTTATCTAAGTAATTCATATTAGTTACGTAGTTAATAGTATAGTCTGATACAGCCATTGAATGAATAAAAATATCAATCTTATTATTTATAAGTAAATCTTCTATAACACACTTAGTATTATCCGCACCATTTACTTCAATTATTTTTACCTTTTCATGATTTGGGTTAAGTGCATTTTTAGGACATACATAATATATTAAATCTATATTATCGTAAGAAAGAAAAGTATTAGCTATAACTAATCCTAATTTACCAGTTGATGAATTAGTAATCTTTCTTACATTATCTATATATTCGCTTATTCCACCAGCAGTAATTACAATATTCATAGTCGTGCTCCTTTCTTGTTTAATATATTTTTATTAATGTTTGTTATCTTTAAAACTTTATCTATTCCATAAATTAATTTGTTATTATTACCATTAAAATTTATAATGCTTTTGTCATAATCGATTTCTAATTGTTCACCTAAGTTTAAAGTTATATTTGCATTATTATAATAATTTAATCCTTCATTTCCAAAGAAAAGATTAAATGAATTTAGATTATTTAAAAAGTCCCCATTAATTTTAGAGAATAAATAATAAGTACCATCTCCAAATAAGAATTCATTTTTTAATATTTTATACAATCTAAATAAATCATCATATTTATCAAATAAATCTAGGTATGCTTTTACTTTATTAACATCTAAAAATATTTCTTCAGCATAATGTGTTTTGTGATAATAAGAATTATTCGTAATAAATGTTTTTATATCATTATCTATACTTTCTAATACTAAAACTATTTCATCAAAATCGCATATCTTTGGATTATCAAGATAGATAGCTAATGATTTATATTCATTGCTTTTATTGAATCCTATTATTTCTATGCTATGTGCTACATCAAGTTTATCTAGTTTTTCATACTCTTTTTTAAATTTTTGGTAAAGTTTATTAAGCTTATATACCAAGCAATATAAACTAATAGTGTTGTGATAGTTTATTGATATTTTATCCAAATTAAATCCAACTTGACAAAAATCATATCTAGTTAAAG
>CACZAH010000050.1 GCA_902779035.1 uncultured Erysipelotrichaceae bacterium
ATTAGATAAAGTTATAAAAATGATTGATTAATATTATTATTTTTGATAATATATTTCTAGTTTAAATGTTGTGATGAAGAGTTTTTCTATAATATAGTTATTAAAGAGAACTTATGTAGGTGAGAGATAAGTATAACTTAATAGAAAAATATGGCTTCTGAACTATTATATCGATATGTAGGTATAATCGTAGATGGCGTTAACAAACAATGAGTAAGATTATTTTAAGGTGGTACCGCATATAATTGCCCTTATGATAATCTTTTTTTTGGAGGTGCATTATGGCAAAAGAAAAATTTTATATATCTACTGCGATTGCATATACTTCTGGTAAACCTCATATAGGTAATACTTATGAAATAGTTTTAGCAGATGCGATAGCAAGATATAAGAGATTAAAAGGATTTGATGTTTATTTTCAAACTGGTACTGATGAACATGGTTTGAAAATAGAACAAAAAGCTAAAGAAAAAGGAGTTACTCCACAAGAATATGTAGATGAAGTAGCTGGTATTATTAAAGATATATGGGATTTAATGAATACTAGTTATGATAGATTTGTTAGAACTACTGATAAAAGACATGAAGAAGTAGTTAAGCATATGTTTAAAGCAATGTATGAAAACGGAGATATTTATAAAGATAAATATGAAGGTCTTTATTGTGTACCATGTGAATCATTTTGGACTGAGTCTCAACTTGTAGATGGAAAATGTCCTGATTGTGGAAGAGATGTTGTGAAACAAAGTGAAGAAGCATACTTCTTTAAGTTAAGTAAATACCAAGATAGATTGGAAAAATTATTTGAAGAACATCCTGAATTTGTTGAACCTGATGCTAGAAGAAATGAGATGGTTAATAACTTCTTAAAACCTGGATTAAAAGATTTATGTGTTTCACGTACTTCTATTAAATGGGGTATACCAGTGGACTTTGATCCTGGACATGTTGTTTATGTATGGCTTGATGCATTATCTAATTATATTACTAATATTGGATATGATGTTGATGGTGGAAATGAAGAATTTAAAAAATGGTGGCCATGTGATATACATTTAATTGGTAAAGATATTATTAGATTCCATTCAATTTACTGGCCATGTTTCTTATGGAGTTTAGGGATCGAGCTACCTAAAAAGATATTTGGACATCCATGGTTATTAACTAATTCAGATAAGATGAGTAAATCTTTAGGTAATGTAATATATGCAGATGACTTAGTTAATAAATTTGGAGTAGATGCGGTTAGATTCTATGTACTTCATGAAATACCATTTTCTAGTGATGGAAATTTAAGTTATGAATTATTAATAGATAGAATTAATAGTGAATTAGCTAATACTTTAGGTAATTTAGTACAAAGAACTATTTCTATGGGTAATAAATACTTTGATGGTAAAGTTACTAATAAAGGTATTAATGATGATTTAGATAATGAGTTTATTCATTTAATTAAAGATTTAGATGCTAGAGTAGAAGAAAAGATGAATACTTATCATATAAGTGATGCGATTACATGTATTTTTGATGTACTTAGAGCAAGCAACAAATACATAGATGATACTACTCCTTGGGTTTTAGCTAAAGATGAGAATTTAAAAGATAGATTGGAAACTGTTATTTATAATTTATTGGAATCTATTAAAGTATGTGGATCATTACTTGAGGCATTTATACCTGATACTAGTAAAGAGATATTAAGACAAATTAATACTAATAGTTCATTTGAATATGTATCTGATAATACTTATGAATTAAATGAACCTAAAGTATTATTTCAAAGAATTGATAAAGATAAATTTGAGATTTAGGAAGATAGAATTCTTCCTTTTTTTATGATAAAATTTAGGTGGTGATTATATGTTAATTGATACACATTGTCATATATCTAAAGATGATTATGATGATATAGATAAGATTATTAATGATGATTTTAAAGTAGTAGATAAGATTATTATTTCTGGATGTAGTAAAGAGTCTATTTATGAGTCTTTAGAAATAGCTGATAAGTATGATAATATTTACGTTACTATTGGATATCATCCAGATCAGGTAGATAATATAAGTACTAAGGATTTAGAAGAACTTGAAGAATTATTAAAAAATAAACATGTTGTTGGTCTTGGTGAGATAGGCCTTGATTATCACTATGATAAGAGTAGTAGAGATAGACAAATAGAATTATTTGAAAAGCAATTAGAAATGGCTAAAAGAAATAATTTACCTGTAGTAATACATAGTCGTGATGCGACTGAAGATACTATTAATACTTTGAAAAAGTATGATGTTAAGGGAGTAATTCAT
>CACZAH010000051.1 GCA_902779035.1 uncultured Erysipelotrichaceae bacterium
ATCATAATAAATAATCAAATTATTATAATCTTTATTATACTTTTCAATATCTAATTTAGTTAATTTACTCTTCTTACCAGTAATCAATATAACTTTACAATCTATATTTCTAATCATATCTAAGAACGTTTTATCTGTATATCTATCTACAACAATCAACTCATTCTTAGCCTCACTAAATATATCTAATACTTTAGAATATGCATCATACGCCTTTCCATTAAAATATATTTCATCTATTTCTTTATCAGTCTCTAACTTATCAAATGATTCTTGTAATAACCTAATACTATTACTATGTTCTGATAATTCATTATCATGTTTTAATAACATATCTTTTATATCCTTATTCTCTCCTGCAGTACTCAATAAGTAATGTCTCATTTTCACAAATGCATCCATTATTCTTATACTCATTTCTTCAGCTACGCTTGTACGAAGAACAGTCGCGAGCATTGCCACTCCTTGTTCTGTAAAAGCATATGGATTATACCTTCTGCCACCATGAACATTTTCTAAACTTGAGGTTTCAATTTGAAACCTCAAGTTATTAAATTCCTCATCAGTTAATTGAAACATAAACCTTTCCGGAAATCTATTTATATGTCTTTTTACTGCTAAATTAATAGATTTTGCACCGTTTTTACATTCATATAACTGAGCAAGATTAAAATCAAGCATTACTTGCTTACCCCTAACCTCATATATCATATCCTCTATTTTTATATCATCTGTTACTGCAATCTCATCCATTTATAATCTACCTCCTATAATTTTAGCAATATCATTTATTACAGTTGCACATACATTCTTATCATGTATTACATCAATGCTCGATTTTCTATATCCTATATGGTTAATAGAATTACCTGAATGATATACTTTATTATTATCTATTACAAAATACCTATCATGAAAAGTATCATCATAATAAATAATCAAATTATTATAATCTTTATTATACTTTTCAATATCTAATTTAGTTAATTTACTCTTCTTACCAGTAATCAATATAACTATCAGCATATCTATCTACCACAATTAATTCTTCTTTAGCCTCAGCAAATATATCTAAAACTTTAGAATATGCATCATATTCTTTACCATTAAAATATACTTCATCTATTTCTTTATCAGTCTCTAACTTATCAAATGATTCTTGTAATAACCTAATACTATTACCATGTTCTGATAATTCATTATCATGTTTTAACAACATATCTTTTATATACTTATTCTCTCCTACAGTATTAAGTAGATAATGTCTCATTTTAACAAATGCCCGCATTATACTTACGCTCATCTCTGACGCTACTTTAGTTCTAAGTACGGTAGCTAGCATAGCTACTCCCTGTTCTGTAAATACATAGGGTAAATATTTTTTGTGTTCACCTCGTCCATTCTTTAAGGTCCCAACTTGGGACCTTAAAGAACTATATTCATCTTCCGTTAATTGAAAATAAAAATCACTTGGAAATCTTTCAAGATGTCTATTAACAGCCTGATTAATTGTCTTAGTACCATTTTTACATTCATAAACTCTTCCTAAATCAGAATCAAGCATTACATACTTACCCCTAATTTCATATATCATATCTTCTATTTTAATATCATCTGTTACTGCAATCTCATCCATTTATAATCTACCTCCTATAATTTTAGCAATATCATTTATTACAGTCATGATTGATAGAATTCCCTGAATGATATACTTTATTATTATCTATTACAAAATACCTATCATGGAATGTATCATCATAATAAACAGTTAAATTATTATAGTCTTGATTATACTTTTCAATATCTAATTTTGTTAGTTTACTCTTCTTACCAGTAATCAATATAACTTTACACTCTAGATTTCTTATCATATCTAAGAATGTTTTATCAGTATATCTATCTACCACAATCAACTTATCTTTAGCTTCTCCAAATATATCTAACACCTTAGAATAAGCATCATATACTTTTCCACTAAAATATACATGATTAATCTCTTTAGCAGTCTCCAATTTATTAAAAGATTCTTGTAATAGTTTAATTTCATAATCATGTTCTAAAACCATACCATTTATAAATTTTTGTTCGAACAAGCCATCAGATATGTAATGCCTCATTTTAACAAATGCATCCATTATTCTAATGCTTACTGCTTCAGCAACATCAGTTCGTAACACAGTAGCTAACATTGCAACACCTTGCGCTGTAAAAGCATATGGAAGTGTACGACTTTTATTATTTGCGGTTTCAAGTTGAAACCGCAAATAATTAACTTCTTTTTCAGTTAATTGAAACATAAATCTTTCTGGAAACCTATTAATATGTCTTTTTACTGCAAGATTTATAGATTTCGCACCATTTTTACAATTATAAAGCCGAGCTAAATCAGAATCAAGCATTACTTGCTTACCTCTAATCTCATATATCATATCTTCTATTTTAATATCATCTGTTACTGCAATCTCATCCATTTATAATCTACCTCCTATAATTTTAGCAATATCATTTATTACAGTC